>MVCS01000017.1 GCA_002049885.1 Planctomycetales bacterium 4484_123
TGGCGGTCTTCGGCGGGCTGTTCCTCTTCGGCGCCGGGCGGGAGCTATGGGCGCTGCTGAGGGCATAGGCCGGCAGCGAGGTGGTGGGCTGGGGCCTTTCAGTTCTTCGCGCGCAGGTACGGCGGGATGAGTTCGCCGTGGGCGGCGAACATGGCATCGACCAGTTCGTGGATTTCCGCCAGGGTGAGGGTGGCGGCGGTGTTGGGGTCCAGCATGGCGGCGTGATAGACGTAGCGCCGGTCCCGCTCGAGGACGGCCCGGACGTGCATGGCCATGGGGTTGGTGTAGTTCAGCAGCAGGGCCTCCGGGGCGAGCTGCTCCATCCCGCGGACCATCTCCAGCAGCACCGGCGGCGAGCGGAGGGCGCGGAATATCCCGCCTACACACAGCGTGTCGCCGATGACCTGCCGGAGGCCGAAACTTGCCGGGACCTCGATGTCCTTGCAGGTGGCCTCGAAGCCGCCCACGCCGACGGTGTTGATGACGTGGTCGGCCCCGTCGATGGCGGCCCGGCGGTCGGTGGTGGTGACGATGCGTGCCCCCGCCCCGCGGGTGCGGTTGATGGACTCGGCCATGGCGCCGACCACCTCCAGGCGCCGCCGGTCGATGTCCATCAGGCAGAAGGTCGTCTCCTTGAGGGCGTCGAAGGCGAGGATGTCGGAGATAATGTTCCGGCTGGAGACCATCGAGCCCGCCCCGATGACTGCGATCTTGGGCATGGCGCAGCTCACGTTGCTTTCTGCCGCGATGTCAGGCAAGGCAGGGTAACAGCGGCCCGTGGCTTCCGCCAGCCCACCGGCGCCACCCGGGCGGGCGCGATGTCCATGCGGCCTAAAGGCCTGCTCGCCGGCGGGTCGATGATGGTTGTGGTGAAAGGCTCTCCTGTGCGAACGGACTTGCAGCCATGACGGGCATCGGCCCGGTTGAGCGTTTTCTGGACTATCTCGCCCGCCAGCGCAACCTCTCCGCCCACACGGTGCGGGCCTACCGGGCCGACTTGGTTCAGTTCTGCCAGTTCCTCTCGGCCCGGGCGGCGGGCGCGCCCGGCGGCGGGCTGAGGGCCGAAGGGCTCCCGGCACTGGAGCCGAGCCAGGCCGGTCAGCTCGGCCGGCGCCTGCTGGCCGTCGGCCCCGCGGACGTGCGCGCCTACCTGGCCATGCTGCGGGCCAGCGGCTATTCCAAGACCTCCGTGGCCCGCAAGCTCGCCTGCCTGCGCAGCCTTTACAAGTTCCTGTCGCGCACCGGCGAACTGCCGGCCAGTCCCGTGGCCGCTGTTCGCACGCCGAAACGGGACAGGCGCCTGCCGAAGTGCCTGGACGAGGCGCAGGTCGAGGCCCTGCTGGCGGCTCCGGTGGTGGCGGCCCGGCAGGCCGGCCAGGCCGCCCTGACGCCCAAGGGCCTCATGCTCGTGACTCGTGACCGGGCCATTCTGGAGACGCTGTATTCCGCCGGCCTGCGCATCAGCGAGTTGACCGGGCTGAACCTCGCCGACCTGGACTGCCCCGGCCAGACGCTCCGCGTCCGCGGCAAGGGCAGAAAGGAGCGCATCGCCCCGCTGGGGTCGTTCGCTGCCCGGGCGCTGGAGGAGTACTTGAGGCTGCGGGAGGGGCTCTTCCCCGCTCCCGATGAGCCCGCCGCCCCGGTGTTCATCAACGCCCGCGGTGGCCGGCTCTCGGGGCGCTCGGTGCGCCGGATGCTGGAGAAGTACCTGCGCCAGGCCGGCCTGCCCGCCGGCGTGACGCCCCATACCCTCCGCCACAGCTTCGCCACCCACATGCTCAACCGCGGAGCCGACCTTCGCAGCGTTCAGGAGTTGCTTGGCCACAGCAGTATCTCCACCACGCAGATCTACACGCACCTGACGACGGCCCGGTTGAAGCAGGTCTATCGGGGGGCCCACCCGCTGGCCGGGCGCAGGCGGCGGGCGTGAGGGGCAGGGCCGGCGGCCGAGCCGGCGTTTTTTCTGGCGATTGGGCCTTGTCTTTTCGCGGGGTGGCTGCAATAATATGCGGTGGCAGGTGTTGTGCCATACGTCCCTTCCGAAGCCGGTTACAAGTAGAATCACTGTTACTGAGCTTCACCCAGTCGGCCCCGTCGGGCCTGCGGCCTAGTGAATCCTTGGCCCAGAGCGTGATGTGGCGGGCAACTCTGGCTGCTGCCCTGTTCTTGCCGGCCGGTGGGTATCTGCTCTTCCAAGGGCCGCCATCGCGGGCGCCAATGGCTTTGTAGCGGTCATAGTTCGAGCGTGCTCAACTGCAACTGGCGTACGGAAGCGGGATGGAGAAAAGGAGCGAAGTCATGGAACGGAAGTTGCCACGATGTACACCCCTGCTGGTGTTGCTGGGGTGTATGGTCTTGGTCGCCTCGGCGGCCTGGGCCGAGGAGCTGGCGGTTCGCCCGCGGTCCCGGCCCACGATGGTGGGGATCCGGCCGACGGTTTGTCCGGCCGTTGTCACAAGGTGTCCGGTGGTCAAGACCCGCTGCCCCCAGGTGGCGACCCGCTGCCCGGCGGTCAAGACCAGGTGCCCTGTCCGGCTGACGCTCTGCCCGCCGGTGGTCACCAAGTGCCCGGCGGTCAGGACCAAGTGCCCGCCGCGAGAGACCTGGTGCCCGCCGGCCGAGACGCGCTGCCCGGCGGTGCTGACCAAGTGCCCGCCGGCGGAGACCAGATGCCCCGTCCAGGACACCGTCTGCCCGGTCAGTGAGACCAAGTGCCCGGCCATTCGCACGCAGTGTCCGCCCCGAGAAACCTACTGCCCGGTGGAAGAGACCAAGTGCCCGCCGGTGATCACCAAGTGCAGACCCTTGCTGACGCGCTGCCCGCCGGTCGATACCCGCTGCCCCCTGGTCAGGACCAAGTGTCCTCCCATCCAGACGCGCTGCCCCCCGGTCGATACCACCTGCCCTCCGGTGCAGACTCAGTGCCCGGCCAATGAGACCGGCTGTGCGGCGGTCGAACCGACCAAGTGTCCGCCGGTATTGACCCGCTGCCCGCCGGTATTGACCCGCTGCCCGGTGACCTTGACCCGCTGCCCGGCGGTCAAGACGCGTTGCCCGGCCGCGGAGACCAGGTGCCCGCCGGTCTGGACCAAGTGCCCGGCCGCCGAGACGCGCTGCCCGGTCGAGCTGACCAAGTGCCCGCCGGTGCTGACCAGGTGCCCCGTCGGCGAGACCAAGTGCCCGCCGGTGCTGACCAAGTGCCCGGTCGCCGAGACGCGTTGCCCGGCCGAGCTGACCAAGTGCCCGCCGGTGCTGACCAGGTGCCCCGTCGGCGAGACCAAGTGCCCGCCGGTGTTCACCAAGTGCCCGCCCATCAAGACCCGCTGTCCGGCGGCGCAGACCAAATGCCCGGTGGTCTTCACCCGCTGCCCGGTCGTCCAGACGCGATGTCCGCCCCAGGCCACCAGGTGCCCGCCGGTGCTGACGCGCTGTCCGCCAGTGCTGACGCGCTGCCCGCCGAAGCCTACTGAGTGCCTCTCGGCGGTGACGGTCTGCCCGGCGGCCGAGACGCGCTGCCCGGTGGTCTTCACCCGCTGCCCCGTCAGTGATACCCGCTGCCCGCCCGTGCAGACCAACTGTCCGGCCATCAAGACCCGCTGCCCGGCGGTTCCCACCGAGTGCCCCGTCGAGCCGACGCAGTGCCCTGCCGGGGAGACCTTCTGTCCGGCCACCGAGACCGAGTGCCCCGCGGTGCGGACCAGGTGCCCTCCGGCCGAGACGCGCTGCCCCGTGGCGCTGACCGAGTGCCCGGCCATTCTCACCAGGTGCGTGGCGGCCGAGACCAGGTGCCCGCTGGTGTGGACGAAGTGTCCGCCGGTGGAGACCCGCTGCCCGGCGGTCAAGACCAAGTGCCCCGTGCTGCGGACACGTTGCCCGGTGGTGGTGACCCGTTGCCCGGTGGTCCCCACCAGGTGTCCGGGCACCCAGACGGTCTGTCCGCCCACCGACACCCTCTGCCCGGTAGTGGCCACGAAGTGTCCGGTGGATGAGGCGGGCAACTGCCTGAGGCCGGAGGCGGGCGAGTAACCTCCGGGCCCTCAAATGTTGTTGACAATCTGGTAAGTACGACTGAAGGGGGCGGCTGATGTCCTCGGCCGCCCCCTTTTCTGCGCAGCCAGCGTGGCCCCTGGCGCCGGTGGCCGGCCGGCCGGGATCGGGAGGTACGGTCCGCCTCAGCGGCGGGCGGGCGGTTCTTCGCAAAGGCGTCTATCGCGGCAGCGGACGGCACTTGCATCCGCTTTTTGGCTTGACAAGTCGGCGCCGGCACTTTCAGAATCGTGCTCACTTGGCCGGCGGCCGGTCGGGATTACGTGCGGGTGAGAAGGGGCGCGAGGGAGGGCACCCACGCTGGCCAGTCCTTCGGTTCGGTGGTTTCGGCCACGCGATGAGCGTGGTCGGTTGTTCTCAGCGTCACGTTCAGGCAGCGGGAGCAGTCTCATGTGTGGGGAAGGGCATCTTAGGAGTGTTCCGAGGTCGGTCAATGCAGTCCTTGGTCTGTTGCTGCTCGTCTTGAGCGGCTCCGGGGGCTGCGCCGGATACAGGGAATATCAGCAGGGGATGACCTGCCTGAGGGCAGGAGACTACGACGCCGCGGTGGAAAAACTCAAGGAAGCCGTGCTGCTGGCACCACAGAACCGGGCATACCTCGGAGCGCTGGACGACGCGAAGAAGAAGGGCGCCCAATGGCACCTGGAACGGGCCCCCGAGTGCGTCGGCGTGACCGACCTCGGCCTGGCCGAAGGGCACCTCAAGAAGGCCCTGGAATACTGTCCGGAGATTCAGGGCGCTGCGCGGATGCTCAAGCAGGTGCGCGCCCTGATCGCCGAGGCCGGGCAGCTCCGCCAGAAGGCCCTTGGGCTTTCCAAGCACGACCGGTGGGACGAGGCGGTGGTGTGCATGCGTGCGGCCTTGCGGAAGTACCGCAGCATGCCCGGAGGTAAGCAGGCTCTGAAGGACCTGAAGCTAGGGGCCTCCAACTGGCATGTGAAGGTGGCGCGAGGCTTCTTGGACAAGGACGATTGGGACCGGACGGAAGGGCACGCGAAGCAGGCGCTGGACTATGTGCCGGGCAACAAGGCTGCCGAGGGGCTGCTGAAGGAGGTGGCCAATCGCCGCAAGGCGCAGGAACTGGTCCGGGAGGCAGACAGCCTTTTCAGTAGCGGCAGGCTCCGCGAGGCACTGGTGGTGTTCGAGCGCGCCCACGAACTTCACAGGCAGCGCGCCGATATCGTCAAGAAGATCCGCAAGACCAAGGAGGGTATATGCCGCCAGTTGATATCCAAGGCCGACGCGCTGAGCCGGGCCGGGGACTTCGCCGGGGCTTTGCGCAACCTCCGGCGGAGCGAGGCCCTTCTACCCGCCTTCGGCGGAGTTGACAAGCTCATCCGGGCCGCGTGCGGGTCTCTGGCCGAGCGCCACATGGGCTCGGCACGAAAGGCCCTCGGTGCCGGGCAGGATGGCAGGGCGCTGGTCCATTTCCTCGCTGCCCTGGGCTACGACGGGTCGAATGTCCAGGCCAAGGAGAAACTGGTAAAGCAGGTTCAGGTTCTGCGCGACCGGACCAAGTACGTGATAGGAGTCCCCCGGTTCCAAGCGTCTATGGGGTGTGAGGACATCGCGCCAAACTTCGGACTGGCCGTGGTGCGTCAACTGCTGCGGGTCAAGCCGTTGAACGTCTCGGTGGTGGAATGGACCGACCTGGAGAAGCTGCTGGCCAAGGCGGGCCTGGGATGGCCGGACCTGGTGATCCCGGAGCTTCGTGGCCGCTGTAGGAAACTCAAGGGCGTGGACGGCCTGTTGATGGGGAAGATCAGAAGTTGCCGGGTGCTGAAGGACCGTACAACCACCTGGGCCACGACCAAATACCAGGACGGCGTGAAGATGGTGCCGAATCCTGACTATGCGGCCGCGGAGGAGCGGGTGGCCGCCGCCGAACGGGAGGTGGCCAGCATCCGCAATCAACTGGCCTCCATGTCGCTGCTGCGGCTGCTGGGGGGATTAGCGCCGGGCAAGTTGGGCGAGGTCCTCCGCGATGGTGGGCTCTTGGGCGGACTGGCCGGCCGGGCCCGACTGACCGCGGCCATGCAGACGCTGGCCGCAGCTCAGCGGCAGCTGGCCAGCACGCCCAGGGAAATCGCGAAGCCCAACATCGTTCAATACCGCTACCCGGTGCACACGGTGACGGCGACGGCGACCCTGGAGGCGTCCTTGGAACTCCTGGATTTGATGACCGGGCGGGTCGTCTTGGAGAGGGGTGTGTCCGGCAGGTACTGCGAATCCGACCGCTACGTAAGGGCCGACCCCAGGCGCAATGTCACCGGCGACCCGCTGGAGCTGCCGGGGCAGGACTCCATGCGCCGCAGGGCCATCGAGAAGGCGCTGAGGGCGCTCGATGCGGCGGTCGAGGAGGCTGCCCGGAAGCACGGTCAGAGGTTTGTGATAATGGCCGAGAGGGCGGTGGCCCGAAAGGACCGGGCAGGCGCCGTCCAGCACGCGCTGTGCTACTTGCTGGCCTATCCCACCGGCGGCGAGAGCAGAGCTGCCATGCTCAAGATTGTCTGCGCCGACCTGGCGGCCGAGAGAGACCTGCTGGCCCTGCCCGAGCTGCTGCGGGAACACTGCGGCGTCCTTCAGGCCCCGGGCGAGCTGCCGGTGCGGGTAAGCCAAGTCGGCCACAGGCTGCGCGTAGTGCGCATCCGGGATGCGGCGGCGGTCTCGAAGGTGAAGACGCCCTGCGTGCTGACGGCGGTCGCGGGCTACCCCGTTGCGTCCTTGGTGCAACTCCGGGCGCTGCTGTCGAGCTTCGGAGCCGGCCAGGCCGTCCCCGTGACGCTGACGGACAGTGACGGCCGGGAGGTCACCGTGCGACTGCGGCTGGTTCCGGCAAAAGGCTCGAGCGACCGCCCACGCGAGCCCCGCGGCCCCGACAAGGGCCGCTCCGGACCGCAGGAGAGGTCCACCAAGGCCGAGCCCCGCGTGAGACTCTAGGGTGGGACAGCCCTGGCGGCGCGTTCGGCTCTGCGCCGGTCTATCCGCCCGCCCCGGTGGCCGGCCGGCTGCTCACTGGCCGGGGACGGCGGATGGGGTAGGTCACCCCGCCGGCCGGGAAGACGGTCACGCGCTTCGGGCCGGGGGGAAGCAGCTTGTCGGCGACGGCCACGGCGTCGGCCGGGTCCGAGTACAGCGGCAGCCCGGCCAGTTTGACCCCACCTTGCACCAGCGCCGGTGAGACCATCAGTACGGTGTGTCGCTGGAGGATGCGCAGGGCCAGGCGAACGAAAAAGGCCGCATCCCCGGCCAACGCGGGTACCAGCCGGGTCAGCAGCGAGGCCAGAGTGTCGGCCCCCAGCAGCCGAATGCCCCGGCGCACCCACAGCGGCGGCAGCGGCAGTGAACGCGTGGGCATGTTCGCCTGGCCCGGACACCGCGCCAGGCAGATCAGCACCCCGTTGTCCCGCAGGGCCCAGCAGGCGTGGGCGATAGCCTTGAAGCTCTGCCAGAGGTCGTGGTCGCGGGGATGGGCATTGGCGATGACCACGTCGGCCGGTGCGTCGATGAGCACCCCGTAGGCGGCGGCGCACTTCTTGACGAGCATGCGGTGGCAGGCGGCGACGTCGCCGGCGGCGATGGCCGCTGGCCGGTCGGACGCGTCCAGCAGGTACTGGATGCCGAAGGATACCCCGGCGCGAGCGTCCACTGCCGAGCCCGCCGCGTCGATCAGCCGCCGCATGCGGTTGGCCCCCGGCGGCTGGCCCACCTGCTGAATCGCCCGCCTCGGCACGCCCGAAAGGTGCAGTTGCCGGATCGTCTGTAGGTGGGCGCAGCCCGGGACCAACAGCTTGTATCCCCCCCCGAAGCCCGCCTGAAGGTGCGGGCTCACTGAACCTATCAGGATCCGCAGGTCCGCCGATGCCACGCCCCGATCAACCCACACCTCCACGCTGCCGGCCCCGTCGCGCACCTCGCCGAGGTACGCGTGCGCGTCGCGGTCGCGCCATGGGTTGCAGCGCCAGGGGAAACTTGTCGCGAGTTCCCGGCCGACCTTCGAGGCCGCCTGATCGGCCGACATTGGCGGGTGCATGCCCGTGGCGAAGACCAACTCCACGTTCTCGGGGCCTATGCGGGCGTGGGCAAGTTCCCGCAGGACCACCCGCAGAATGCTCTCCAGCGGACTGTGACGGGTGAGGTCCTCGACGATGATGGCGACCCGGCCATGACGTCGCTCGGCGAGCAGCTCCTCCAGTGGCGGCGTGCCCTCGGGCCGGTTCAGCGCCCTTGCCAGCACGTCGGGCCAGTCCTCGCTGGCTGGCGGGGCCTGGGGCTGGGCCGTCTGCTGCACGGTCCAGTCGCGCGGCAGCTCGAGCGAGAAGGTCTCCTGGCCCCATGGAACGGTTACGGTCGGCATGCTCTCGGTCAGTACGCGCCGGCGGGCTGGGCCTCGGCGGCCCTACGCCCCCGCGCCGCAACGCCGCCGGCCTACGATGACATGGTAAACCCCGAGCGGCTCGGGATAGACCTCAAAATCCCCGAAGCCCGCCCGCCCCGCCAGGCGGCACGCGGCCACGGGGCTGCGGTAGGTAAGGTGCAGGCCGAGCACCCGTCGCAGGAACGGCTCGGCGCCGTGGGTGCAGGAGACCGAGCTGAAGATGATGGGCTTGCCCGGCCGCATCATCCGCCCGACTTCGCGTGCCGCGGCGACTACCTGTTCGTCGCTGAGATACTCGCAAATGCCGACCATTTTCACCAGGTCGGGCGGGTCGATCGGCTGGCCGTCCAGTTGGCGGATGTCGGCCTGGATGAATTCCACCCGCCCCTCCAAGCCCCGCTCGCTGGCCAGCCGGCGCCCGAAGGCCAGGGCCTCGGCGCTGAGGTCCACCAGCGTGGCCCGGGCCGGGGTGTGCGTCTGGGCCAGGGCGTCCATGACGATCCACCCGGGACCGGCGCCCAGGCACAACACGTGCGGGGTCCTTGCCCCCGACTGCTCTATCAGCTTGGCGATCAGGTGCGCCGCCAGCCGCTTGCGGTTCCGCAGCGCCATCGGCACGATGCCCGCGTTCACCAGGATGCGGTCGGCCACCTGCTGGCAACAGCCGTTGTAGCTGATGACCATGCTCCGCCAGCCGCCCGGCTCGATCCAGTTGGCCTCGGCCAACTGGCTCTTGGCGAATCTCAACAGCGCCCGCAGCAGCCCCGCAGGGATGCAGTTTGCCACCGGGTTGACCAGGTAGCGGCTCAGAAGCCGGCGAGGCAGCGACGGCGTCTCAAAGGCCAGCTCCGGCGGCGGGCGGCGGATTGGCGCGGCTCCAGGAGGCATCTGACCATCAGTATATCGGACTGCGCGGGCCCGCGACATAAAACACAGCAGGTCCCCGGCCGGCCCGCCGGTCCCCGCCCCATGGGTCGCACGGCCGGCGGGGGATATCCGCACTAAAGTTTTGCACGCCGCCCTGCCGATATCTTGCCCGTTGGGCATCGTCTGGAAGTGCGAGGTGCAGCCATGACCAAACGGGAGCTGATCGACGAAATCACTCATCTCAACCCGTCAGCCCCGCCGGCCTTCCTGGCGGAATTCGAGCCCGAGGACTTGGCCGAGTACCTTCGACGCCTCCGAGACGTGCAGATTCCCCCAGCCCAGCGCCCCGCCCCCGCCCCGCCCGACCAGGCCCACGCCCCAGCGCCATCGGCCGACAGCGAGAAGAAACCCGAGCCCGCCCTGTTCTGACGGCCACGCCGAGAGGCTGGGGAGGTGCGAGCCCGGACGGCGCGCCGGTTAGAGTCCACCTGCAAGGCCCTGCTTACTCCCGTCCGGCCGGATTCCTGCGCCGCCGAGCCGGCCGAGTTCCGTAATCGGCCAATGAACCCCGCGGCAGCCGCTCTGCGCTTTTGCTTTGACAACGACACCAGGCCGGGCAGAATCGCCTTGGCCAGGGCGTCGAGGAGGACACCATGCGTTGGGAAGAACTGACCAGCGATGAGTTCGCCGAGGCGGTGGTCGAGTGCGGGCGCGTCTGCGTGATAGCACTGGGAGTGATGGAACGCCACGGCCCGCACATGCCGCTGGGCACCGACATGATCAACGGGCACTACATCTGCACCGAGGCCGCCAAGCGCGAGCCGGCCGTCGTCTTCCCGCCATGGTTCCTCGGGCAGATCTACGAGGCCAAGTGCTTCCCCGGCACGGTGACCATCCCGCCGACCATGCTTGTGGAACTGCTGCTGGGCATCTTCGATGAGATTGGGCGCAACGGTTTTACCAAGATCATCGCCTACGTGGCCCACGGCGGGAACAATCACCTCGTGCCGTTCCTGGCCCAGGCCCAGTTGGCCGCCCCCAAGACCTACCAGCTTTACGTGTTCCGCTACAGCTCGGCCATGACAGACAAGCAGCGGGCCCGGTGGCGGGAGGTGCTGGAGACCGACGGCGGGGGCCATGCCGGTGAGTCGGAGACCTCCATCATGATGGCCCATCGGCCGGAGCTGGTGAAGATGGATGCCGTCGGCGAGCGCACGGGCCGGCGCCAGGGCCGGATGGACCACCTCCGGGGCGGGCTGAATGCCCTGCGGTGGTACGCCGACTTTCCCGAGCACTGGGCCGGCGACGCCCGGCCAGCCTCGCCGGAAAAGGGCAAGGCCCTGGTGGACATTCAGGTCGAATGCCTGGCGGAGTACATCCGGGCGGTCAAGGAGGACGAGGTCGCCGGCCAGTTGGCCGAGGAGTTCTTTCGCAGGGAGGCCGAGCTGCGCGGGCCGACCGGCGGGTGAAAGGGCCTTTACCGCGGTAGCGACGGCGACCGGCAAAGGTGTAGCTGCGGGCCGCAGGCGCTACATTCGTGTAGTGGTCAGATGGCATATTCGACAAAATTGTGCCGTGTCGGTCATGGTCCCTCTTTTGTGTCGCAATTTAGGTGTCGATAGCACCGCGTGTTACAAAGGTTACCGGATTTGGCACACATAATGCCCTCTGACGATTTGGGTAACGACAGGGAGGCTGTCGTCTCGCCTGCTTGGTTTGCTCAGCCAATTGTTATTGTTGTTGTAGAGCTGTCCTCCTGTGGTTAGTTTCGGCCGCTGCGATTGGAGCGGCTTGGCCGAGGCGGGAGGGGCATAGAGGAGTTTGGTCGGGTTCCAGGGACGGTCCTAGCAGCGCAAGGAGCAATACGAGATGACACCCAAGGAATTCTTCGACTTCGCCAGCAGCCACGGCGCGGAGATGGTGGACCTGAAGTTCAGCGACCTGCTGGGCACCTGGCAGCACTGCTCGTTCCCCATCGAGACGTGGGACGAGGGGACCTTCGAGAACGGCGTGGGCTTTGACGGCTCCAGCATTCGAGGCTGGCAGGGCATCCACGTCTCGGACATGCTGGCCGTGCCCGACCCGGCCACGGCCTGCCTGGACCCGTTTTTCGCCCG
>MVCS01000158.1 GCA_002049885.1 Planctomycetales bacterium 4484_123
AGCGCCCACAGTGCGGACAACGACGCTCAAGCTTCAAAACCCCGCCAACCGATGGCAATAAGTAGCGTACCATCTTGGGCCTCCTTGCCGACGATGGCTTTCACACCTATCGAATCGGCAAAGAGGCCCTCTTCTTGCCATCCTAACCACCCACCGTGGGACAGTTACATCAACTACATCAACCCCTTGGCCCCGCCGGCCGGGCGTGTGAAAGTCCCCGCCGCGGCCATTCGGCCGGGCCAGCCCATCCGCCGGGCGCTGTCGGGCCTTGGTAAGCGGGGCTTTCAATCTGACCGATGAAGACTTGTAATAGGGGCCGGCGGCATGGGAACGATGGGCAAGCGTATCGTGATCGGGGCGTCGTTGATGGCCCTGACGTGCGTGGCCTTCTACGCGGACTGGGCCGTGGAACGAGCCGGCTGGCCTCGATTGCCGGTCGGGCCGGCGGGGCAGTTCCGGCAGGCCAGGGGCGCGGTCTTGACGGCCCTGGTGACGCTGCTCATCGCCGCCGGGTACCTGGAGCTGGCCCGGCTGGCCTCGGCGGGGGGAACGCCCATTTTCCGCTTCACCGGCCTGCTTGCGGCGTTGCTGGTGGGGACCCTCCCCTTCTGGCGCCAGGTGATGGCCGTGGGCCGGCACGGCGGGATGGTGCTGCCGGTGGTGCTGGCCCTGGCGCTGCTGGCGTTCTTCATCGAGCAGCTCGGTCGGCACCGCACGGAGGGGGCCATCCGACACGTGGGGGCCTCGTTGCTGGCGGTGGTGTACCTGGGCGTCTGCCCGGCGGTCGTGCTGGGCATCCGCATCCATTTCGGCCTGCCGGCGTTCATCCTCTTCCTGGCGGTCGTGAAGTTCACGGACATCGGGGCCTACTTCGTGGGCTCCTTGACGGGCCGGCACAAGTTGATCCCCTGGCTCAGCCCCGGCAAGAGCTGGGAGGGCCTTGCCGGCGGGCTGGCCCTGGCGGCGGCCTGCGGGGCGGGTGTATCGGCCGGCCTGCGCGTGCTGTTCGGCCCGGCCGGGACGGTGCCGATGGGCCCCTGGGCCGGGGCCGCCTTCGGCGTGGCGGTGGGTCTGGCCGGCCAGTTCGCCGACCTGTGCGAGTCGGCGCTGAAGCGCTCCGCCGGGCTGAAGGACTCCGGGGCGGCGCTGCCGGCCTTCGGCGGGGTGCTGGACATCATCGACTCGCCACTGCTGGCAGCCCCGGCGGCGTACCTGGTGCTGGCGGTGGTGTGCCAGGGGTGAGGCAGCGGCCGGAACATCGGCACCGCCGGTGCGGCAAAGGCGGTTAGAATAGCGCCTGCCGCCCGCGGTGGGATCAGGCGGTCGAGGGCCACCTGACGCCGAGCGGGGCCGGGCGGCCTGGGCGGCGGCAGGCTCTAAGGAGAGGCGGTGGAACTGACGGTCACACTGGAGCGGCCCGAGCTTCAGCCGGCGTTGTTCGGCCCGGGCGATTCGCACCTGAAGATGATTCGGGATACCTTCAACGTGCAGATGTTCGCCCGGGGGGGGATGGTGAAGATCACCGGCGAGGCCGGCAACGTCTCGCGTGCGGCGGCGGTGCTCTCGGCCCTTCAGCGCCGGCTGCGACGGAACCTGCCGGTGACGCCGGAGGTCATCACCGACGCCATTTCCGAGGCGGCCGCCGGGGCCGCCTCCACCGACGGCGCCGACGTCATCGCCGTCTATGGCGGCCGGGTGGTCCGGCCCAAGTCCGCCGGCCAGCGCCGCTACGTGGAGGCCATCCGCAAGCACGACATGGTCTTCTGCACGGGCCCGGCAGGCACCGGCAAGACCTACCTGGCCGTGGCCATGGCGGTGCACATGCTCAAGACGGGCAAGGCCCGCCGGCTGGTGCTGGCCCGGCCGGCGGTGGAGGCCGGCGAGAAGCTCGGCTTCCTGCCCGGCGACATGCAGGCCAAGGTCAACCCGTACCTCCGGCCACTGTTCGACGCCCTGCACGACATGATGGAGTTCGAGCAGGTGCGGCGCTTCATGTCCAACGACATCATCGAGGTCATCCCGCTGGCCTTCATGCGCGGGCGGACCTTCAACAACTCGGTGGTCATCCTGGACGAGGCCCAGAACACCACGCCCATGCAGATGCTGATGTTCTTGACCCGCCTCGGCCACGGCTCGAAAATGGTGGTCACCGGCGACGACTCGCAGGTGGACCTGCCCAGCGAGGTCACCAGCGGCCTTATCGACGCCCAGCGCCGCCTGAAGGGCATCAAGGGTCTGATGTTCGTCAGGCTGGGCGGGCAGGACATCGTCCGGCACCGGCTGGTGCAGAACGTGGTGGAGGCCTACGGCGAGGACCGCCGCGCCGGGGGAGCAACCGCCAGGCCAGGGGCGGACTGAGCCGATCGGGACGGCCTGTGCCTATGTGGCCCTTCAAGCGTAAGAAAAAGCCCTCGGCAAGAACGACCCCCAGCCCAGCGGGCGAGGGCCGGTGGAAGCGCTTTCGCGCCGCCGGGGGACTGGGCTCGGTGCTGCTGGCCGGCGCCTTCTACGCCGCCGCCGTGGCCATGGACGCCTCCCCGCTGGAGCCCCTGCCCTACCGCGTCGGCGGCTACGTTCCCCGGGACGTCTACGCCCGCATCGGCTTCAAGGTGGTCTCGGAGGAAAGGACACGCCGGGAGCGCCAGCGCGCCGCCGAGCGCACCCCGGCCGTCATCGTCCAGGATGAGGCCACCCTTGGCCAGATCTTCGCCGAGCTGAAAGGCCTGCCCAGGGCGCTGAGGTCCGCCACCCAGCCGGCCGACCTGGCCGAGTCGCTCCGCAGCCGGTTCCTCATCCAAGGCCCGGCAGACCTGAAAGACCTGGAATCGCTGGCTGCACCCGCCGGGGCCAAGGCCTACCAGGCGGCCATCGACCGCCTGAAGGAAAAGCTGCTGTCTCACTACCTGGTGAGCAAGGAGGACTTCAAGCTCGCCTACGGCCGGGCGACGCAGGACGTGGTGGTCCGCCGCGGCGGAATCGAGCGGACCATGCCGGCCGACCGACTCGTCCACCTGGGCGACCCCGGCGAGTGGAACAGACTGCTGGAAGAGGTCACGCAGGTCCTGGCCCCGCCCGTGAGGAAACACCTCCGGCACTACCTGGAGGAGGTATTCAAGGCGGGCACGCCGCTGTACCGGCTGGACGTCGAGGCCACCGCCAGGGCGGCCGAACGGGCCCGGGCGGCGGTGGGACCCGTGTACGAGGAGATCGCCGCCGGGGCCCTGCTGGTGGCCCGCACCACCCGCGGCGGGCTGCGCCGGGCCGACTGGGAGAAGCTGGCCGCCGAGCACGCGGCCTACCTTTCCGACCAGAACGCCAAGCACCCCTGGCGGCCGGCGCGGATGCTTCTGGGCCGGGGGCTGCTCATCGCCGGCATCGTGGTCCTGCTGTGCCTCTACGTCAGCAAGTACAGGCCGCGGGTGGTCAAGAACCACTGGCGCGGAGCGGCCCTGGCGGCCTTGCTGGCGCTGATGCTGCTGCTGGGCAAGGTGATGGTAGGCCTGGGGGGATATCCCTACCTGGCGGTCTTCGGCATCTTCCTGGCCTCGGCCATCCTCACCATCGCCTACGATCAGCGATTCGCCTTCGCCGTGGCCGGTGCGCTGGCGCTGCTGACCGCGCTGCAACTGCGCCTCGGCACGGGCGAGCTGCTGGTGTTGTGGTCGGCGGCGGCGGCGGTGGTCTTCCAACTCCGCGAGGTCCGCACGCGGAGCAAACTCATCGAGACCGGCGGCCTCACCGCGGTGGTGGTCTTCCTGGGCACCTGGGCGGTCGGTTCGGCCCAGGACGTCCCGCTCGGGTTCATCCTCCGCGAGGGGGGCACGGCGGCCCTGGCCGCCATCGCCGGCGGCTTCATCGCCCAGGGGATCCTGCCCCTCATCGAACGCGTCTTCCAGATCGCCACCTCACTGACCCTGCTGGAATGGTGCGACGCCAACAAGCCGCTGCTGAAGCGCCTGGCCCTGGAGGCCCCAGCTCCAAGCACGACCGGCTCAGCCCCGCCATGAGCCTGCTCATCGTCAAGGGCCACGTCAAGGACGGCCTGGAACTGGCCAAACAATACGGCCTGCCCAGGGTACTGCACGAGTTCATCGCCTCGCACCACGGCACCACGCTGGTGGAGTACTTCTATCACGCCGCCGCCGAGCAGCGGAAAGAAAACGCCGACCGGGCGCCCGAGGAGGTCGAGTTCCGCTATCCCGGGCCCAAGCCCCGCTCCAAGGAGGCCGCCATCCTCATGCTGGCCGACGCCGCCGAGTCAGCCGTCCGCGCCCTGCCCGACCCGGCCCGCGGACGCATCGAGACCCAGGTCCACCAGGTCGTCTCCAAGCGACTCACCGACGGCCAGCTCGACGAGTGCGACCTGAGCCTCCAGGAGGTCCACGCCATCGAGACCTCCCTGATAAAGAGCCTGGTGAGCATCTCCCATGCCCGGGTGCGCTACCCGTCCCAGTCCAAGGGCCCCGCCGGAGGGGACTCCAAGCCCGAGCCGCCAGCCAAGGCCGAACCCCCCGCCTCCACGCCCGACCCGGCTCGACGATGATCTCGGGCACGGCCGGCGCGACGGGCTCAGGTCGCGTACTTGAGCACCAAGAACCCACCCACCAACAGCAGCACGAAGGCCAGTGCCAGCCAGTTGAAGTACCGGTCGATGAAGGGCGTCACCTTCGGCCCGAATGCCCGGCACAGTCCGGCGACGAGAAAAAACCTCGCCGACCGGCTGATGGCTGCTGCGGCCAGGAAGATAGCGAAGTTGATTTTGAACACCCCCGCGGTGATGGTGATGACCTTGAAAGGCAACGGCGTGAAGCCGGCGGTGAAGACCACCCAGAAGTTCCACCTCTCGTAGGCCGCGCTGACCTGCTCGAAGCGCTCCGGCGTGAAGCCCGGGACCCACCTGAAGAAGAAGCCAGCACGCTGGCCGCGCTGCACAGCAAGGCATAGCGGAGCCACTTCCGCCGGTTGCCCAGCACCAGCGGCATCAGCAGCACGTCCGGCGGAACGGGGAAAAAACTGCTCTCGGCGAAGCTCAAGATGAACAACGCCGCCGAGGCCGAGGGCCGGCTCGCCCACGCCAGCGTCCAGTCGTACAGGTGCCGATGGATGTGCCACCACGGCAGGGCCCTGCGCGGGACCAGCCTGGCCCCGCAGTGGACGCACAACTCGGCCTTCGCGTCGTTGGGCAGCCGGCACCGCGGACAGGCCAATGGCCCCCGGCCCGGGGAAGCCTGGTTGCTACCTGGATCGGTCACGGCTGTCGGTATCGCCCCAGCTGAAGCGCCGCTCGCAGGCCCTGGACGGCGCTAGCGCACGTTTTTGCAGCAGTCCTGGCCTGATACCCACCGCGGGCGTTCGCCCGAAAAAGTGCGAAAGTTGTGGAACCGAAGAGCCCAAGAGCGGATAATATATGTGGATCTGAACCTCGGCTCGTCCGAGTAGTAGGATTCACCCGAGGGCGGAAACGCCCTCTTTTTTTGTCAAAGCCAAACGATCCCGTCTGGATCCCTCCTTGAGGCCTTGGTGCAAAGTATCGGTCTGAGGCGCTCAAAGAACCGATGCCCGGCCCTCTTTCGGAGGTACGCGCTAGGTGCCAAGCGCTGATACAAGAGGAACGCCGCCAAGTCTGCCGCCTGTATGAAAAAGCAGTGCGCCGAATCGCGGAAACTGGGGTCCTCAATCACATACTGCAAAGGCAGGTTGCGCCAACCGGCGCCGAAGCCGGGCTGGTTGGGCACGGGGTTGTGACGGCGCATGCGCCGTATGAGCGCCATGAGCTTCTTGTCGTCGGTATGGTCACACAAGATCAGCCCGCGCTCGTCAGGGTTCGCCGGACCCGGAAAATTGTGGTGCGATATCGTATTCTCGAAGCGCTGAATGAGCGTCCTCCAGGCCGTATCGAAGACATCGAACGGGAGGTCTTTCTTTTGCTTGTCCACGACGACGTTGATGATGCTCAGATCCGTCAACGTTCCCAGGAAACTGGCGAACTGTCGGATCATGTCCAGCCGGTCGTGGCGCTTGATTCTCACAAGGTCTCCCGGTCGGTTGATCAGCCGCGACGCATGAAACTCCTCGCGCAGGCGAAGTCCATGCTGCTTCCTCAAGCGCCGGCGGAACGATATCAGTTCTTCCAGGTACACTTGCCATCGCAATTCGTGAACAACCAACCCGCTCAGGACGAAGTACCTCGTGGGAGAATTGTGCAATCCGCAGTCCCCGCTCTCGTCCGCGTACATTAGGTACATATCTGTCGATATTGCTGGCTCGCTCTGGGCCTCCGAAGGCCAGCCCATGCGAGACCTCGACGCTTCCACCACGCTAGGCTCGGCTTCGGGCCAATGTACAATAGGTCAGTTGAATGAAAACGTCCACAGACAAAGTGCTCCTCGCCATGAGTGGCGGGGTGGACAGCTCGGTGGCGGCGTACCTGCTGCAGCGGGCCGGGTACGACGTCACCGGCGTGTTCCTGTGCCTGGGCTCCGCGGTGGCCGGCGACCACACCGCCCGCGGCTGCTGTAGCCCGGCCGACCAGGCCGATGCCTATCGCGTGGCCGACGCCCTGGGAATCAACCTGTTCGTGCTGGACGCGTCCCGGCAGTTCGGACAGATCATCGACTACTTCATCGGCGAGTACGCCCGGGGCCGGACGCCGAACCCATGCATCCACTGCAATACCGTGGTGAAGTTCGACCGGCTGATAGCCCGGGCGGACGACCTGGGCATCCGGTACGTCGCCACCGGCCACCACGCCAGGATGGTCGGCGGGGCCATCCACCGGGCCGCCCGGAAGGACCAGTCCTACGCCCTCTTTGGCATCGCCCGGGAGCAGCTCGGGCGGATCCTGCTGCCCATCGGCGAGGTGGCCGAGAAAGACCAGGTCCGCCGCATCGCCGCCGAGCTCCACCTGCCGGTGGCCGACAAGGCCGACAGCCAGGAGATCTGCTTCGTCACGGGCAGCTACGTGGAGCTGCTCCGGCGGCGCCATCCCCGGGCACTCCGGCCGGGGCCGATAGTCGATTCCCGGGGCAACGTCCTGGGCAGGCACGAAGGCGTGGGGCGCTTCACCATCGGGCAGCGGCGCGGGCTGAGGGTGGCCACCGGCGTGCCCATGTACGTCACCGCCATCGACCCCGCCACGGACACGGTGACCATCGGCCCCAGGGAAGAGGTCCTGGCCGCCGGGCTGGTCGCCAGCGGGGCCAACTGGCACGTTGACGGCAAGGCCCCCGGCGAGGAGTTCGACGCCGTGGTGCAGATCCGCTACAACCACGCCGGGGCGCCCGGGCGGGTGCGAATCACCGGGCCGGGGACCTTCGAGGTCAGGTTCGCCGAGCCCGTGGCGGCGGTCACGCCCGGGCAGGCGGCCGCGGTGTACCACGGCCAGCGGCTGCTGGGCGGGGGGTGGATCGATTCGAAGCTGCCCGGGAGCGAGTGAGCACCGCTGCGGCCCCGCTCCCGGGCGGACCGGGCCGGAGGGACGGCATGACCGACGGGCGTGACAGAACCGTCCTGGCCATTCACCCCGGGGCGCTGGGGGACGTGATCCTGTTCGGCCAGTTCCTCACGGCCCTGGGCGGCCACGTGAGGCTGGTCGCCGGCGGCGAGAAGGCTCGCCTGCTGGCCGGCATGGGCGTGGTGGCCGAGGCCCTGGACTTCGAGTCGTTGCCGATGGAGGAGGTCTTCTCCGACTCGCCGGCTGGCCGGTGCAGGCTGGGGCGGGCCTTAGGCCGCTGCGACCTGCTCGTAAGTTGCCTGGCGGAGGGCGACGCCAAGGCCCAGCGGCGCCTTCGTGAACTGACGGGCGCGCCGGAGGCACTATTCCTGCCGGTCCGCCCGCCGGC
>MVCS01000159.1 GCA_002049885.1 Planctomycetales bacterium 4484_123
CCCGTCCGTCGTGCCCACCTGTCCTCCAGGTGTTCGCCTGAGGCCACCTCGAGGTAGTGGTCTGCGGGCATCGCGGCAACCCGATGGAGATGAGCGCCCATCGGCAGATACCCACTTCTCCTCCGGTGGGTACAGCCAGATTGCCCCAGTGTGAGGGGACTGCTACCAAGGCGAAGGGCGATGACAGTGCCTTGAGCAAGCACTGTCACGCCCATTTTTTTGCGCTCCGCCCCCCTGAGCCCGTCGGGCAAAACAGTGGGGAAATCTCCCCGTCCGGACGATGCTATCTGTCAGGGGGCACCGGGAGATGCCGTGATGGCTCAACGCGTGCAAGCCGGCCGGTGGTCCCGACTGGCCGCCCTGGTAGTGTTGGCCGCAGCCTTGGCCTACATTGAGGCCAGCGTGGTGGTGTATCTGCGCCAGGCCATCACGCCGGTGCGGCGGAAGTACCTTCAGCGGACCTTCCCCATGGCCATCAGCGAGCCACTGCCGCTGCTGAGCCTTGACCAGCTTCGCCAGGCGGGCCCGCCGGTGGATTCGTTCCTGCTGCTGGAGCAGCTTCGTGAGGCCGCGGCGCTGGCCGTGCTGGCCGCCGCAGCCGTGGGCCTGCGGCACCGGGGCGGGGAGGGCCTGGCCTTCTTCCTCATAGGCTTCGCCGTCTGGGACGGGCTGTACTACGCCTTCCTGAAACTGCTGATCGACTGGCCGGCCTCGCTGGGTACCTGGGACGTGCTGTTTCTGATCCCCGTTCCCTGGCTGGCGCCGGTCTGGGCGCCGCTGCTGGTTTCTCTCAGCATGCTGCTGGCCGGTCTGTTGCGACTGTCCCGTCCAACGGTCGAGCGCCCCGTCGGGACCACCGTCGGCGCTTCACTGACTATCCTGGCCGGCGCAGGGCTGGTGCTGGTGAGCTTTGTGATTCGCGTTGGCGAGGCCGTCGGGGCGATCCCCGCGCGCTTCGACTGGCCGTGGTTCCTGGCGGGTTGGCTGCTGGGTACGGCGGGGCTCTTCTGGCTGTTTGCCAGCCGCTCACGCAGGAGGCTCTGACCGGCCCTCGTCAGGCCGACCTTCAGGCGACGATTTGAGTGATGCGGACCTCGGTGTATTTCTGGCGGTGGCCGAGGCGGCGCCGGTAGCCCTTGCGTCGCTTGTACTTCAATACCCGCAACTTGGGCCCCGCCACCTTCGCCCGGACCACCTCGGCCAGGACCTTCGCTCCTTCGACCAGCGGCGTACCCACCTTGACGTCCTGGCCGTCGGCCACCAGTAGCACCCGGTCGAACTCTATGGTCTCAGTGCCTTCCGGGAGGCCACGCAGGTCCACCCGCACCACGTCGCCTTCGGAGACCTTGAACTGCTGCCCGCTGTCTTCGATGATCGCGTACAAGGCGCCCTTCCTCGACCTAGCATTTCAACTGGCCGGCCGAAACCGGCCGGTAGCTGCGTGTAATTATCATTGGCCGGGCGCAGAAGTCAATGGGCCGCGCGCCGTTTCAGGGCCAAGGGGTCGGTTTGGCAAGCGGGTTGCTGATGGTCCGAGTGGCGATGGAAGGGGCGGGCATCTGATGCAGCGCCTGCGAAGCGATGGTCATGCAGGGTCGTGGCCGGGGCGGGCGTGGTCACAGCCCCGCCAGGTTCTTCAGCACGGCGGCCGAGGCGACGATGGCCCCGTAGAACTGTTCCAGTCGGAACCGCTCGTTGGGACTGTGGAGATGGTCGTCGGGCAGGCCGAAGCCCATCATGATCGGCTCGATGTCGAGTACGCGCTGGATGAGCTCGGTGATGGGCACCGAGGCGCCGTTGCGTGCCAGGGCCACGGGGGCGGAGAAGGCCTCTGCCAGGGCGGCCTTGGCGGCGGCGATGGCGGGTGAGTCAGGCCGGACAAGTACGGGCGCCGCCTTGGCCTTCACCTCGACCTGGGCGGTAAGACCGGCGGGGGTGTGCTCGGCGACGAATCGCTCGAAGGCCTCCACCACTCGCTCCGGGCGCATGTCCGGGACGAGGCGCATGGAGATCTTTGCCGTGGCGGCAGCGGGGATGACGGTCTTGGAGCCGGGACCCTGGTAGCCGCCGACGATGCCGTGGCAGTCCAGAGTTGGCCGGGCCCACAGCCGCTCCAGAACGGTGTAGCAACGTTCCCCGCCGAGGGGCTCGGTGCCCAGGTTGCGGGCATACCGCTCTTCGTCAAAGGGCAGTTGAGCCCAGGCTCGCCGCTCGGCCTCGCTGATGGGGCGGACGTCGTCGTAGAAGCCCGGCAGGGCGACCTTGCCAAGCTCGTCATGCATGGCCGCAATCATCTTCGCCAGGGCGTTGAGTGGGTTGACCACTGCCCCACCGTACACCCCACTGTGCAGGTCCACTCTCGGGCCGTGGACGGTCAGCTCCACGTGCACGACCCCGCGCAAGGCGTAGGTGATCGTCGGCAGGCCCGGGGCGAAGAAGTCCGAGTCGCTGATGATGGAGAAGTCGGCCTTGAGGTCCTCGGTGTTGGCCCGGAGAAACTGCTCCAGCTCCGGCGAGCCGACCTCCTCCTCGCCCTCCAGGAGGAACACCACGTTGAGCGGCAGCTGCCCCTCCGTTTCCAGCAGCGCCTCGAGGGCCTTGATGTGGGCAAAGAACTGTCCCTTGTCGTCGCTGGCGCCGCGGGCGTAGATGGCCCCGTCGCGCACGACCGGCTCGAAGGGCGGACTGTGCCACTGCTCCAGCGGGTCGGGGGGCTGGACGTCGTAATGCCCGTACAGCAGCACCGTCCTGGCCGCCGGTCCCGCTTGCCGGTGATGGGCCAGCACAACCGGGTGTTTCCGCCAGGGCCGCAGCTCCGCCGAAAACCCCATCCGCCGCAGCCGCTCGGCCACCCACTTGGCGCAGGCCAGGCAGTCGGCCTCGTGTTCGTCCTGGGAGCTGATCGACGCAAAGCGCAGCAGCTCGAAGAGCTCCTGAAGATGTCGGCGGCGGTTCGCCTGAAGGTACTCCCGCACGGCTTCGGTCAGCATCGTCTCACCTCGGGGGCATTATCGGTCCCTCCGTCGGTCCGGGCAACCCCCGGGCAGGCTGGCTGAGAAGCCGGCGGCACCACGGCGGGGGCGATTGACCATCCGCGGCCCGGCGCTTAGGATGCACCGGTCGTCGGGTGAGCTCGCCGCCGGCTCCGGGGGCTTGGCCGAGGCTGCTCCGCACCGGCGGGCTTGTCTGCGGGGGAGGGACCATGGCGGCGAAAACGTCCGGCTCGAATGCGTCGGCCCCGGCCAGGCTGATCGGCGGGGCTTGGATCGCGGCGGGCCTGGCGGCAGGTGTGGTCTTGACCCTCTGGCTGACCTGGCCTGGAGGCGACGGGCGGGAAGCCATGATTCGCAGGCATATTGATGGTGAATGGTTCCGCAGGAGCCTGGTTGAGGACAACCTTGCCCACTGGCTTGCCGCTGCGGTGACGGACAGCGGGTTCTTCCGCTCGGCCCTGGACCGGCGTTGGCGGCCGGCGGAGCGACAGGTGGCGACCCTGGTCTCACAGTCCCGGCTGCTATTCGTGATGGCGGCCGGCTACGAGGTCACCGGGCGGGAGGACTACATCCAGGCCGTACGCAAGGGGGCGGACTTCCTGCTGAGCCATTTCCGGGACGAAGAACACGGCGGCTGGTTTTGGGCGGTCGATGCGGAGGGCCACCCCGTCGATATGCACAAGGACTGCTACGGGCACGCGTTCGTCATCTTTGGCCTCTCGCACGCGGGACGGGTGACGGGCGAGGAGCGCTATCTCCAGGCGGCGCTGGAGACCTGGGGCGTGGTGAAGAGCCGGTTCCGCGACGAGCTGGGCGGCATCTACCGGCGGGCCGGACGCGACTGGTCGGGCAGGTCGGGCCACTCGCAAAACCCCATGATGCACCTCTTCGAGGCCCTGCTTGCCTTGCACGATGCGACCGGCTCCCAGCAGGTCCTTGACGACGCCCCCTGAGGAGTTCGACGAGCTGTGGCGGCCCCTGCCGGCTGAGCGCGGCGGGCGGGTGGACCTGGGCCATCAGTTCGAGTGGGCCTTCCTGCTGTCCAGGGCAGTGGCCAAGGGCTTCCCGCCGCGCTACCTCCAGACGGGCCGGCGCCTGCTGGAATTCGGCATGGCCCACGGCTTCGACGCCGAGGCCGGCGGGATCTTTTCCTCGGCCGACTATTCCGGCAAGCCCCGCGGCCAGGCGAAGGGATGGTGGCAGCAGTGTGAGCACCTCCGCGCCCTGATGCACTATGCGGCCGAGCATGGCCAGGACGACCTGTGGGGACCGTTTGAGAAGTCTCTGGCCTTCGTGAGGGAGCATTTCATCGACTCCGAATACGGCGGCTGGTACGCCTCGGCCGGCGGGGGCTCCGGCGTTGGCAGGAAGGGCTCGGCCTGGAAGGTTGGCTACCACACAACGGGGATGTACCTGGAGGCGCTTCGGTTGGCTGGCGAGCTGGGGCGGTGACGGTGCCGGGGGGCCACCTGGCGGCCTTGACGTCATCGCGACCGGGGCATTACGATTTGTGCCGCCGGAAGCACCGCTGAGGGATGGACGATGGATCTTTTCGTTCAGGCATCCCGTAACCTGCGCGGGTCGATCCGCGTGCCCCCGAACAAGTCTCACTCCTTCCGCGCCCTGATAATGGCCGCCCTGGCCTCCGGGGAGAGCCGCATCGTGGCGCCGGCGGTCTCGTCGGACTGGCTGCGCGGCATCGAGGCGATGGAGATGTTCGGGGCCAGCATCGAGCCGAAGGGCCAGAACGCCTGGCGGGTGATCGGCACGGGCGGGAGGCTGCGGACGCCCGACGACGTCATCAACTGCGGCAATAGCGGCATCATCTACCGCTTCTTCACCGCCCTGGGAGCCACCGCCGATGGCTATACCGTGCTGACCGGGGATGAGTCGATCCGGCGGATCCGGCCCTGCCAGCCGCTGCTGGACGCCCTGAACGCCCTGGGTGCCTGGGGCGTCAGCACCAAGGGCGACGGGCGTGCCCCGGTGGTGGTCCGCGGGCCATTGAAGGGCGGGCGGGCCGAGATCGATGGGGCCGACTCCCAGCCCGTCAGTGCCCTGCTCATCGCCTGCTGCCTGGCCCAGGAGCCCACCGAGCTGGTGGTGCACAATCCCGGCGAGAAGCCCTGGGTGGGCGTGACGCTGCACTGGCTCACCCGGATGGGCGTGAACGTCCAGAACGAAGGCTTCCAGCGATACTGCATCCCGCCCCGGCAAGGCTGGGAAGGCTTCGAGGTCACCATTCCGGGGGACTGGTCGGCGGCCATGTACCCGCTGGTGGCCGGGCTTATCTGCCCCGACAGCGAGGTGACCGTCGTCGGCGTGGACCCCGACGACGTCCAGGGCGACAAGATGGTGCTCGATGTACTGCGCGACATGGGGGCGGAGATCGAGGTCACGGACGGGGGCGTCGTGGCCCGGTCCTCCAGGCTTCAGGGCCGCCACATCGACTGCAACGATTTCATCGACCAGTTCATGCTGCTGGCGGTCGTGGGC
>MVCS01000018.1 GCA_002049885.1 Planctomycetales bacterium 4484_123
GTCGTAAATCCACGGCATCCCGTGCAGCTCGTAGTCCACCAGTTCGTCCGGCTCGAAGAACAAGGCGATTTCCCTGGCCGCGGCCTCCACCGAATCGCTGCCGTGGATCAGGTTGAAGCGCTTGGACATGCCGAAGTCCCCGCGGATGGTGCCCGGCGGGGCGTCCGGGCCGAAGGTGGGCCCCATCATGGCCCGCACCACCGCCACGGCGTCCTTGCCCTCCAGGACGGCCAGTACCACCGGCCCGGAGGTCATGAACCGCAGTAGCGGCTCGTAGAAGTACATCCCCTTGTGCGAGGCGTACTGCTTCTCCACCACCTTGCGGGTCAGTCGCTGCATCTTCAGGCCGATGATCTTCAGGCCCTTGGTCTCGAAGCGGGCAAGGATCCGCCCCACCAGTTGCCGCTGGACTGCGTCGGGCTTGAAGATCAGCAGCGTTCTTTCCTTGGCGTCATCACCCATGTTCAAAGGCCTCCCAGGACACTGTCGCGCCCCCCCTACCCCCTCCGGCCACACTGTACGCCGGGCCTTGCGGCTCGTCAAGCCGCCCCGCTGCCCGCCCGGGGCTTTTCCAAATTTCTTGACAGTCTCGGGCGGGCCTCGATATCATGGGCAGAATCTGGTACGGTGAAGCACTCATGGCAGAAGAGCTGGCAGGCAAGAAGATTCTCCTGGTAGATGACGACGAGGAGGTCGTCGAGGCCATCCGGGCGGCCTTGGCCGACACCGGGGCGGAGATCGATACGGCCTCCGACGGCAACGCTGCGGTGGAGAAGTGTCTAGGCGAGGCACCGGACCTGATGGTGCTGGACCTGATGATGCCCAAGCGTAGTGGCTTCCTGGTCTTGGAGAAGGTCAAGCAGGGCAAGGCCCGGACCGACCCCCCGCGGGTGGTGGTCATAACCGGCAACACCGGCACGCGCCACCGCGTCTGGGCCGAGAGCCTTGGGGCGGAGGCGTATTTCCAGAAGCCTTTCCGGATGGACAGGCTGGTTGAGGCCATAACGGATTTGCTAAGCTAGACTGAAGGCGTTGCCGATTCTGACGACGGTGGAGACTGACGGGAACACAGTGACGGTCGGGTAGGCCAGGCAGGTTGGCGCGTAGGAGTTCGGAGAATATCGACGGTGAGAGTGGGCGGCAGGCTTTAGGTTCAGCAGCAAAGGACGGACATAGGGACAGATGGCTATTGCGACGAGTGACAAGCAAGAGATCGTAGCGCAGCATCGCCGCCATGAGGGGGACACGGGTTCGCCCGAGATCCAGATAGCCTTGTTGACGGCGCGGATCAATCATCTGACCGAACACCTCAAGACGCACAAGAAGGATTACGCCTCCAGGGTCGGTCTGCTGAAGATGGTTGGGAAGCGCAACAGCCTCTTGCGGTATCTGGCCCGGACGGATTCACAGCGGTATCAGCAGCTCATCGCCAAGCTGGGCCTCCGCAAGTAACGCCGGCGCTCTATCGCTCTTCGTCCCTGACGTTCCGCGGTGGCTGACGGTGTCAGCCAACTCCACCTACTCGCTGCTCGCTCTCGGCGCCGAGCCGGCTGCCGGCCGCTGGCCCGGCGGGAAGCCAGCCCGGCAGTTCGGAGCCGACTGGCAGATGCGCAAGTGATTCCGACGGAATGGTAATCGTGGACTAGGCAGGTGGGAATGATGAGCATGACAGAGATGACCACAGTAACGATTGTAGAGAAGTTGATTGGCGACCAGAAGCTGGTGCTGGAGACGGGAAAGGTCGCCAGGCAGGCTCACGGCGCGGTTTCCGTGCGCTACGGCGACACCACGGTGTTGGCCACGGCGCTGACCTCGCCCCCGACGCGCGACATCGACTTCTTCCCGTTGTATGTGGACTACCGCGAGATGCAGTACGCCGGCGGGAAGTTCCCCGGCGGGTTCTTCAAGCGCGAGGGCCGGCCCACGGCGAAGGAGATCCTCAGTTGCCGCATGATCGACCGCACCGTCCGGCCACTGTTCGCGGAGGACTTTACCGACGAGGTGCAGATTCAGTGCATCGTCGTCTCTGCGGACAAGGACTACGACGCCGACGTGCTGGCCGTGATCGGCGGCAGTGCCGCCTTGGCGCTGAGCCCGGCGCCGTTCCTGGGCCCGGTGGGCGCGGTGCGCGTGGGCCGGGTCGATGGTCAGCTCGTCATCTTTCCCACCTACGAGCAGCGCGAGCGGAGCGACTTTGATCTGGTGGTGGCCGGCAGGTCCGACTCCATCAACATGATAGAGCTGGGCGGCCGGGAGGTACCCGAGGAGTTCATCGTCGAGGGTTGCCGCTTTGCCCACGAGTACGTCAAGACCATCGTGGCCATGATCGAGGAGCTGGCGGCCAAGGCCGGCCAGCAGGTGGCCTACGAGGCCCATCCCCTCAGTGAGGAGCTGCGCGCCCTGGTGGAGCAGAGGTGCGCCGAGCGCATCGCCCAGGCCAAGCGAATCACGGGCAAGGCCGAGCGCAACGAGGCCCTGGCGGCCATCTGTGACGAACTCGTGGCCGAGCTGTGCCCGGAGGGCGAAGAGCAGCCCCAATACCCTGAGGCCGACGTCCGCAAGGCCTTCTACAAGGTGGAGGGGCGCATCCAGCGGGAGCTGATTCTGGCCGGCCACCGGCCGGACGGACGGGGCCTGCGGCAGGTCCGGCCCATCACCATCGAGGTCCCCGCCCTGCCCCGAGTGCATGGCTCGGCCCTGTTCACGCGGGGCGAGACCCAGTCGCTGGCCACGGTGACCCTGGGCACGCCGCGCGACCAACAGAAGATAGACGGCCTGCCGGAGGAGTACTACAAGCGCTTCCTGCTGCACTACAACTTCCCGCCCTTCAGCGTGGGCGAGATCCGTCCGATTCGCGGCCCGGGTCGGCGCGACATCGGCCACGGGGCCCTGGCCGAGAAGAGCATCGAGGCGGTGCTGCCCCCGGCGGACGACTTCCCCTACACCGTCCGGGTGGTCAGCGAGATCCTCGAATCCAACGGCTCCAGCTCCATGGCATCGGTGTGCAGCGCCTCGCTGGCACTGATGGACGCGGGCGTGCCCATCTCGGCCCCCGTGGCGGGCATAAGCATCGGCATGGTCCGTGAGGACGCCGGCAAGGTGCTGCTGACCGACATCATCGGGGAGGAAGACTTTCACGGCGATATGGACTTCAAGGTGGCCGGGACGCGCAAGGGGGTCACGGGCATCCAACTGGACGTCAAGCCGGTCGTGGGGCTGGATGTCGAGACGATCGCCGAGGCCCTGGCCCAGGCCCGGGAGGCCCGGCTGGAGGTCCTGGAGGAGATGGCCCGGGCCATCCCCGCGCCCAGGCCTGAAATCAGCCCGTACGCCCCCAAGATGGTGACCCTGACCATCGACATCGAGAAGATCGGCAAACTCATCGGCCCGGGCGGCAAGACCATCAACGGCCTGTCGGCCAAGTACGACGTCACCATCGACGTCGAGGACGACGGGAAGGTTTACGTGGCCGGCACCGACGGCGAGGGCGTCAAGCAGGCCGTTGCCGAGATCGAAGCCATGACCCAGGAGGCCAAGCTGGGTCAGATCTACACCGGCCGGGTGGTCAGCATCCGGGATTTCGGGGCCTTTGTCGAGATCTTCCCCGGCCAGGACGGCCTTTGTCACGTCTCCGAACTCGACGAAAAATTCGTGAAAAACGTCTCCGACGTGGTTAAAGTGGGAGACACGGTAACCGTGAAGGTCATCGCCATCGACGAGCAGGGCCGGGTCAAGTTGTCGCGCAAGGCGGCAATGCGCGAGCAGCGGGGCCGGGCTGATCGTTCGTGATGCAGGCATACAGAGTCTGGTCCGGGTGAACTGGCTGCCTTGGGGACTCCGCCGGGCCGCCGGGATGGGGCTTCGCGGCGGCGGCCGATCCGGACTGTGCATATGGAAGCGGTGGAGAACCCCGGGGCCTTGTCAAGGTAGGTGACCTCTCGCTCGAGAGGACGTTTGGCGCCATCTTCCCGCTGCAGTTCCTTTCCTCGGGGCGGCGCGCTCGGGCGGGGGCATCAGGCTCCCTCGAGTCCGTTGATTTCGGGGGCCGGCAGGAAGGAGGCGGTGCCCAATGCCTACCGGTAGAGTCAAGTGGTTCGACCCCAAGAAGGGCTACGGGTTCATCATCGGCGAGCAGGGACAGGACGTGTTCGTCCACTACTCCAGCATCGAGGGGGAGGGATTCCGCGCCCTGAAGGATGGTGAAGTCGT
Organism: Planctomycetales bacterium 4484_123; assembly: GCA_002049885.1. Taxonomy (GTDB): domain Bacteria; phylum Planctomycetota; class Phycisphaerae; order SM23-33; family SM23-33; genus MVCS01. The sequence goes on from MVCS01000018.1 coordinate 4,210, forward strand.
CAGCTACGACCTGGTCAAGGGTGAAAAGGGCGACCAGGCCCGCAACGTCCGCCGGCAGCCACCAGGGCCCCAGGACTCGACGGCCGGCTCGGGTGACGCCGGGGCCGGGCTGTCGTCCCCCTCATCCTGACCAGCCTGCCCGCGTGCCCGGCGGCGACCCAGCGAGCGCAAATGCGGCGCCGGCCCGTGACGGGGATGGGTCGGGGCTCGTTCTGGCCGGCGCCCGTGGGCCGCTGTAAGATACGCGCAGATGGGATGGGTTGCGTTCTTGATCGGGGCGTTGGTCGCGGCGCCAGTGGCTGCCGGGGTGACCTTGTGGCTCTCCCGCCGGATTCTCCTGCGGGCCAGACAGCTCCAGCGGCGCGCCCGGTCCACCGAACGGTTGGTGGAGCTGGCCCAGCTGACCAGCGGTCTGGCCCACGAGATCAAGAATCCCCTCTCCACCATCAAGCTGAACCTTGACCTTCTCAGCGAGGAGTTGGCCTCCAGCGGCAGCGAGCGCGACCGGCGCAACCTCATCCGCTTGAGGCGGCTCCAGGATGAGGTGCAGCGCCTCCACGGTGTGCTGGACGAGTTCCTGCGCTTTGCCGGGAAGATGGAGCTGCATCCCCAGGTGCACGATCTGCGCCAGCTTGTCGAGGAGCTGATCGACTTCTTCCGCCCTCAGGCCGAGAGCAGCCGCGTGGTCCTGCGGGCCAGCGTGCCGGCCGAGCCGGTCGCCTGTTCCGTGGACGCCGGCCTGTTCAAACAGGCCGTGTTGAACCTCATGATCAACGCCACGCAGGCCATGACCGATGGCGGAGAGCTGCTGCTGCGCCTGGACAGGCAAGAAGACCAGGCCGCCCTGGAGGTAATCGACACCGGACCGGGGATCGAGCCGGAGGCCTGCGAGCGAATCTTCCAGGCCTACTATTCCACCCGCCCGGGCGGTTCGGGTTTGGGCCTGCCGCTGACCCGGCGGATCGTCCGCCTGCACGGCGGAGATGTCCGAGTCCACTCCGAGCCGGGCAAGGGCACCCGCTTCGTGATATGCCTGCCGCTGGCGAACGAAACGTGAACTCAATTCCCCTGCTGGCCCCGACGCCGGCAGACCGGGCCGCCGGCGCGGTTGCGCTGGAGCAGGCGGTGCAGACCGCCCTGGATGGCCTCGGCCCAGCCGGGGCCGTGACCCTGGTCGTCAACGACCCGCAGCGCCATACGTCCACGGCGGCGGTGCTTGGTCGGCTGGCCGGGCCGCTGAAGGCAAGGCGGTTGCGGGCGCTGGTGGCGACCGGCACCCATGGCTTCGACGGCCCGGCCCGGCGAACGTTCGCCCGGGAGGTCCTCTCTGCACTGCCCTTCCAACAGGTGGCCTGGCACGATTGCCGCTCGGAAGACCTGGCCGCCATACCCGGGCCGGTGCCTTGGCGCGGGCATCCTTGGTTGCTGGATGATGATTACGCCCTGCTGGCGATAGGCTCTTGCGAGCTGCATTACTTCGCTGGCATCACCGGCGCCCACAAGACCCTTACCGTCGGCTGTGCCCATCACGACGACATCGAGGCCAACCACGCCCAGGCCCTTGCGGAGGCATCACGCCCGGGCTGGCTGGCCGGCAACCCGGTGCACGAGGGCATCGCGGGCATGCTCGCCGGACTGGAGGCCCGCAGGGACTGCCTTGCCATCGACCTTCTCCAGGTTGGCCCGGAGGTGGCGGCCGCGTCGGCTGGCAGGCCGTTGGCGGCGTTGGAGGTCCTCGCCGGCCAGGTGCGCCGGGCGTATCTACGGCGTATCGACCAGCCTGCCGATGCCCTGGTGCTGCACGTCGAGGGCGTCTTGGGCCGGAGTTTCTACCAGGCCGACAAGGCCATCAAGAACAGCGAGTGGGCCGTCCGGGACGGCGGTTGCCTGGTGCTCGACGCCCCCTGCCCGGAGGGGGTGGGCCAGAGCCACTTCATGGAGCTGCTGCGAGAGGCCCCCACCTGGGCGTCGGCCGAGGAACTGCTCCGGCGGCGCGGCTACCGGCTGGGCGACCACAAGGCCGTCAGGCTCCGCCGGCTGACGGACCGGCGCGGGGTTCGGGTCTTTGCCCTCTGCGAGGGGCTCTCCGACGAGGAGCTGGCCGTGCTGGGCTTCGAACGGTGCGCGGACGTGTGGTCGGCCCTGGATGCCGCGGGCCTGGACGTTGTTCGCGACCGCATCTATCGCGTGGCCGACGCGGCCTGCGTGGCGGTCGAGGCGGGGGCACTTTGACAGATCGGCCCGATGGGGCTATCGTATCGGCCATGGATGATTTGGGCGAACTCAGCGCCGAGGTGTTGGTGGTTGACGATTACGAGCCTCACGCCGAGGCAGTGGCCGACGTGCTGGGCTCGGTGGGCCATCACTGCATGGTGGTGACCACGGCGGAGGAGGCCATCGGTCAGCTCAAGGCCCGGCACTTCGACGTCATCGTCACGGACCTGATGTTCGACGGCCGGCCCAAGGGCCTGGAGGTCCTCGCGGCCGCCAAGAAGCACTCTCCCGGGACGGAGGTCATTCTCATCACGGCCCATTCCTCGGTCGATACCTGCCGGACCGCCCTGAAGGAGGGCGCCTTCGACTATATCGAGAAGGCCGGCACCGGGGCCGAGGAGGTCAACCCGGACGACCTGCGGGCCGTGGTGGCCCGGGCGGCTGAGCGCACCGTGCAGCGCCGGGTCATTCGTGAGCTGCGGGCGCAGTTGGACGAGCGCTACGGCTTCGAGGGCATCGTGGGCAACTCCAGGCCTATGATAGAGGTCCTGCAAACCATCCGGCGGGTGGCGCCCTCGAAGCTGCCGGTGCTGATGATCGGCGAGTCGGGCACGGGCAAGGACCTGCTGGCCCTGGCCATCCACAACAACTCGCGGCGGAAGAACAGTCGATTCGTGGCCCTGAACTGTGCCGGCCTCAGCGAGACGCTGCTGGAGGACGAACTTTTCGGGCACGTCAAGGGCGCCTACACCGGCGCCACCTCCGACCGCAAGGGGCGCTTCGAGTACGCCGACGGCGGCACCATGTTCCTGGACGAGGTCGGCGACATGCCGTTGCCCATGCAGGCCAAGCTGCTGCGCGTGCTGGAGAACGGCGAGCTGGTCCGCGTCGGGGCCAACGAGCCCATCCACGTGGACGTGCGCATCATCAGCGCCACCAACGCCGACCTGGCCGAACGCGTCAAGTCTGGCAGGTTCCGGCAGGACCTGTTCTTCAGGCTCAACGGCGTGACCATCCAGGTCCCCGCGCTGCGCCAGCGGCGAGAGGACATACCGCTGCTGGTGGAGCATTTCATCAAGCTGGCCAACGAGGCCCACGGCACCAAGGTCACCGGCATCAGCCCCGAGGCCCTGCGGGCGCTGGTGGCCTTCGATTGGCCGGGGAACGTCCGGCAGCTTCGCAACATGGTCGAGAACATGGTGGTGCTCGTCGGCGAGGGCAAGCTGACGGTGCAGGACCTGCCCGCGGAGATGCGCGGACAGGCCGGGCCGGCCGAGGGTGCCATCATCGCCACCGCCGGGGTAAGCATTGCCGAGGCCGAGAAGGAACTCATCCGCAAGACCCTGGAGATGGTCGGCGGCAACCGCCAGCAGGCCGCCCGTATACTCGGCATCGGCGAGCGCACGCTGTACCGCAAGATCAAGGAATACGGGCTCAGGTAGCCTCGCGGGCACCTGGCCGGGGGACCAAGGGGATGGCTGCGGCAATTGTGGTTGGCACTGCCTTGGCAGGATGGCTACAATCCGCCGGCAGCGTGGCCCTGTGAACGGAGTCGCCCCCGCATGCCATCCATACACGCCCTGCCGACGCACCTGGTCAACAAGATCGCCGCCGGCGAGGTCATCGAACGGCCTGCCAGCATCGTCAAGGAGCTCGTCGAGAACGCCCTGGACGCGGGGGCCACGGCCATCGACATCGCGGTGGAAGACGGCGGGCGCAAGCTGATTTCCGTCCGCGACAATGGGGTCGGCATCGGCCCGGAGGATCTCGCCCTGGCCTTTGCCCCACACAGCACCAGCAAGATCGCCAGCGAAGAAGACCTGCTGAACATCCGCAGCATGGGTTTCCGCGGCGAGGCCTTGGCGTCCATCGCCGCGGTCTCGAGGGCACGGATCGTCTCCCGCCCGCGGGGGTCCGGACCTGAGGCGGGCCACGAAATCCGCTCCGAGGGCGGCACCATCGCCCCGGTGCGCCCCGCCTCCGCGCCGGAGGGCACGACCGTCACCGTGCGAGACCTGTTCTACAACACGCCCGCCCGGCGGAAGTTCATGCGCACGGCCAACACCGAGTTCGGGCACATCGTCGAACAACTGGCCCGGCTGGCGCTGCCGCACCCGCAGGTGGCCTTCAGCCTCACTCACAACGGCCGCTGCACACACCGGCTGGCGGTCGCCGAGAGCCTGCGTCAGCGGGTGGCGGAGATGTTCGGGGCTGACCTGGCCGAATCGCTCATCGCCTTCGACGATGCTGGTCCCGGCTGCCGGCTCCACGGCCTGCTGGGCCCGCCCTCGGCGGCGCGGGCCTCGGGCCGATGGCAGTATTTCTTCCTCAACCGCCGCTACATCCGGGACCGCCGCCTGGCCCACGCCCTGCGCGAGGCCTACCGGGGGTTGCTGGACCATACGCTCCTGCCGGTGGCCTTCGTGTTCCTGGAGATGGACCCCGCCGACTACGACGTGAACGTGCACCCGGCCAAGCTGGAGGTCCGCTTTCGCCGCGGCCAGATGGTGCACTCTCAACTGCTGGGCGCACTGCGTGAGACGCTCAACTCGGCCCAGCTTGCCCCTGCCGTCGAGGTCCGTTCGCCGCCGGGGCCCGGGCCGGACGCCGAACCCGCCGACGACCCGCGCCGGCGCTCCCTGAAACAGGCCCTGGCGGAGTTCCTGCGGTCCAAGGGCCCGGTCCAGGCGGGGCTGACGTTCCCTGATGAAGGCACCGGGCCCGGTTCAGGCAAGGCCAGGCCTGGGGGCCCGCGGACGGCGGCCCCCCCGCCACCGGCCCGCCAGCCGCACTTGCCCCCACCGGCCGGGTCGCCACGGCCCTCTGTCGTTGAACCCGTTGCCGTCGCCCCCGGCCGGACGTTCCAGCTTCACAACAGCTACATCGTCGCCGCCGTGGAGGATGGGCTGGTCATCGTCGACCAGCATGCCCTGCACGAGCGCATCCTGTATGATGAGCTCAGCCGGCGGTTGGCGGGCGGGAGCTTGCCGGCCCAGCGGCTGCTGATTCCCGAGACGGTCGAGGTCAGCGAGGTCGAAAGGGCCGCCCTGACTGAGCACGCCCGGCTGCTGGAGCGGTTGGGCATTGAGTTCACGGACTTCGGGCCGCACAGCGTCGCCGTTCAGAAGTTCCCGGCCCTGCTGGTCGAAAGGCACGTGCCGGTGAAGGATTTCTGCCGGGACCTGCTGGGCGTACTGGTAGAGGACAGCGCCGCCGACCCCGAGGCCCTGTTGGCGAAGGTGCTGTCCACCATGGCGTGCAGGGCGGCCATCAAGGCCGGCGACCCGTTGACGGACGAGGAGATACAGGCGCTGCTGAGCCGGCGGGAAGGGCTTGGCCGGCAGGCGAGATGTCCCCACGGCCGGCCCACCACACTGCTGCTTACGCGGGCGGAACTGGAAAGGCAATTCGGGCGGGCTTGAGGGGACTTGGAGTCTCCTGCAAAATGGGCCGGGCCTGCCGCGATTCGAGGATTGCTTCAGGCCCGTTGGGCCATTCGCCGGCGGCCAGTGCTGGCTTGGCAGCGGAGGTCGCTGCCTGGCGGGCGGGTCGCTCCCGCCAGGCCGTTGTGGCCGGTGGCGGACAATGACGGCGAGTCAACGCCGGTGGTACGCGAGGCGGTTGCCATGACTAGGAGAGTGCTTCCTGTCGGCGTCACGGTTTCCCTGGCGGCCTTCCTGCTCGCCGGCTGCACCGTCGATGAATATGCCCGGAGGTTGCTGGAACAGAGCACCAGCATCGGGAGGATCTGGCAGGCGATGGTGGGCACCTCCGAGCAGTTGGTGGCTGGCGGCACCATCTCGGCGGCGCGGCGGTTCACCATGCCCGACGGGGTGGAAATCGACGTGTGGGTCCTCAAGGCGGCGGGCCGGACCAGTACCCAGCCGGCCCGCGGCACGGTGCTGGTGGTCCACGGCCTCTGTGACAGCAAGGTCAGTTACCTCCGGCTGGGCCGGGCCCTGAGCCGGCGGGGCTTCGACGTGGTGCTGACAGACCTGCGCGCCCACGGCCGGAGTACAGGCCGGTATGTCACCTACGGTGCCCTGGAGAAGGACGACCAGAAGCGTGTCATGGACGCATTGCTGGCCGAGAAGCTCGTGGCCGAGCCGGTGTACGTCTTTGGCCGGAGCCTGGGGGCGTCGGTGGCCATCCTGTACGCCGCCATCGACCCGCGGGTCCGGGGCGTGGTTGCCGTCACCCCCAGCCGGGATATGCCCACCACGTGCAGGCGATTCCTCGCCCGCAACGCCATTCTGCTCGACGAGACGACCTTTCAGAAGGTCATCGCCCGGGCCGGGAAGCTGGGGCGCTTCGACCCGGCCGATGCCTCCGTGGTGGACGCCGCCGCCAAGCTGGACTGCCCTCTGCTGTTGGTCCACGGCGGGGCGGACGTCTTCGTGCCCTACACCGACAGCGAAGAGATCTTCAAGGCCGCCGGCGGGCCGAAGGAGCTGGAGATCATCCCCTGGGCAGGCCATTTCGGCATCGTCTATGCCCGCGAAGAGGAGATGGTGGGGCGAGTGGAGAAGGTCGCCGCCGGCCGGCTGAAGACGACGACCCAGCCCGCAGCCACGACCCGCCCGGCGAAGTGAATCCGCCGCGCAGCAGGCCACCGCAGCCGGGGGTTCGTTTCCGTCGCTGGGGCCCCTGCCCTGTCCTCTCAGAGCCGCCGCAGTATCGTCTTGACGTCCTTGACGGTCACGGG
>MVCS01000160.1 GCA_002049885.1 Planctomycetales bacterium 4484_123
CCGAGCAGGTGGCCCGGACCATCCAGGCCGAGGAGACCTCCTTCAACCGCACGCTGGACCGCGGGCTGGAACTCTTCGAGCGTGTCGCCGCCGGGGCCAAGGGGCAGATCGCCGGCGAGGTGGCCTTCGAGCTGTACGCGACCTATGGCTTCCCCATCGACCTGACCCAGCTCATGGCGGCCGAACGCGGCCTGAAGGTGGACATGGCCGGCTACGAGCGCGAGATGGCCCGGCACAGGGAGATTTCGTCGGCTTCGGAGGCCTTCCAGGCCGCGGCCGTCACCGGCCTGCCGGCGACCGACGACTCGGCCAAGTACGAGCCCACGGCCCTGGAGGCCAAGGTCCTGGGCTGGGTGGTGGGCGAAAGCTTTCTGACCGAACCGCCCCTCTCAGCCGGGGCCGAGGCGGCCGTGGTGCTCGACCGCACGAACTTCTACGCCGAGGCCGGCGGACAGGTGGGCGACGTGGGCACGTTGAGCTGGCCGGGGGGCCGTTTCGCCGTCCGCGACACCAAGTACGCCGGGCACTGCGTGCTGCACATTGGTCGGCTGGAGGCCGGTACGCTCGCTGCGGGCCAGACCGTTACCGCCGAGGTTGACCCCATCCGGGAGGACACCCGGCGGAACCACACCGCCACGCACCTGCTGAACTGGGCCCTTCGGCGAGTGCTGGGGGCCGGCGTGAACCAGGCCGGCAGCGTGGTCGAGCCGGCCCGGCTGCGATTCGACTTCACCCACAACGCCGCCCTGAGTGCCGAGCAGCTCCTGGAGGTCGAACGGCTGGTGAACGAGCGGGTGCTGGCCGACGAGCCGGTGTACGTAAACTGGTATCCGCTGGCCCAGGCCCGGCAAATCCCCGGAGTGCGGGCCGTCTTTGGCGAGAAGTACCCCGACCCGGTGCGCGTGGTCAGCGTGGCCGTGGCCGACCCGCTGAAGCAGGCCGACGAGTCGGCCCTGGTGGAGTTCTGCGGCGGGACGCACCTGGACAGGACCGGCCAGGTCGGGTTTTTCAAGGTCGTCTCGGAGGAATCGGTCGCCCGTGGCGTGCGACGGATCACCGCCGTCACCGGGCACGAGGCCGTGCGGTACGTCCAGCGGCTGGACCAGGCCGCCCGGGAGGCGGCCCTGGCCCTGCGGGTGCCCGTGGAGCAGGTCCCGCGGCGCGTGGAGGCACTGCTGGCGGAGGTCAAGCGGCTCAGGAAGCGGCCGGCGGCCAGCGGGGCGGGGGCCTTCCGGGCCGAGTACAGTCTCCAGACGCCCTCGGGCAGGGTTCTGATCGGAACGGCCGACGCCGCCGACGCCGCCGCCCTTCGAGGCCTCTGCGACATGGAGCGGCAGAAGGGGGTGGCGGCGATGATGGTCGGCGCCGCCGATGGGGGCAAGGTCGTGCTGGTGGCCATGGTCCGCGAGGAGCTGGTCAAGGCCGGGCTGGCCAAGGCCGGCGACTGGGTGGCCGTGGCGGCCAAGGCCGTCGGCGGGGGCGGTGGAGGCAAGCCGACCATGGCCCAGGCCGGCGGGCGGGACCCGGCCAGGCTGCCGGAGGCACTGCGGGCCGGGCGGGACTGGATCGCCCAGCGACTTGGAGCGGGCCAGTGACGGCCGGCGGTTGCCCGGCCCTGCCGCCAGCAGCAACTGCCAGGCCGATGGGCGTATTTCCAAGAATGGCAAAGGGTTGTGCGGCCATGTGTTTTTGGTTGACAACGCCCTTGGGGCCCGCTAGGGTTCTGGGGGATCTACTGAGGCCCGGTGGTTTCGTCGTCGAGCCCCGGGCCGGGGAGGTCCGGAGCCGACCCAAGAAGGTGGTCTGACCATGCTACCAACACAAAAACTCTCCCGTTCCCGCACGCGGAAGCGCCGGGCCCACCATGCACTCAGGCCGGTGAACGTGGTGGACTGTCCCCGGTGCAACTCGCCCAAGCTGCCGCACGCGGCCTGTGACAACTGCGGCTACGTCCGGCCCGGCCTGAGCTTGGAGATCCAGAAAGAGGAGTAGCGGATGAGGCTTGGCCTGGACGCCATGGGCGGGGATTACGCCCCGGCCGAGCCGGTCATGGGTGCCCTGGCCGCCCGGGAAATGCTCGGGGAGGGCGACGAGATCATCCTCGTCGGCGACGAGGCGGCCATCCGCGAGCACCTGGAGACGGGCAGCGGCTGGGAGAGCTTCATTCGCATCGTTCATGCCCCGGAGGTCATCGGCATGGACGAGGTGCCCGTGGAGTCGCTGCGAGGCAAGCCCAACAGCTCTATCGCCCGCCTGGCCGAGATGGCCCGCCGGGGCGAGGTGGACGCAATCATCTCGGCCGGCAACACCGGTGCCTGCGTGGCGGCCTCTCAAATGAGGCTTCGGCGGCTGCGGGGCGTGGTGCGCCCCGGCATCGCCATCGTCATCCCCACCTTCTATGGCCCGGTGACCATGTGCGACGTGGGCGCCAACGTCAACTGCCGGCCCCGACACCTCTACCAGTACGCCATCATGGCTTCAGAGTACGCCCGCGGCATCTGCGGCATCGAGGACGCTCGCGTGGGGCTGCTGAGCATCGGCCAGGAGGACGCCAAGGGCAACCTCCTGGTCAAGGAGACCCGGGAGCTGCTGCGCAGCGACCCCGCCCTGCGCTTCGTGGGCAACGTGGAGGGCCGGGACCTCTTCCGCGACGTCTGCGACGTGGTGGTCACCGACGGCTTCGTGGGGAACGTGGCCTTGAAGCTGATGGAGGGCCTGGCCGAGGGCCTGTTCATGTCGCTGCAGAAGAGCCATCTGCCACGGGGCCAGCCGGCGACGCGGTATCGCCAACGCCGTCCGCGTCGCCCGCGAGTTCGCACACTCCAAGATCAACGAGCGCATCACGGAACGGATCGCCCAGTGCCAAGGAACGGTTCATGAGTGCTGACGTGCGTGCGGCCATCGTCGGGCTCGGCTCCTACGTCCCGCAGAAGGTCCTGACCAACCAGGACCTGGAGCGCATGGTCGATACCTCCGATGAGTGGATCACGCAACGGACGGGTATCAAGGAGCGGCGGGTCGTCTCCGAGGCCGACTCCACCGCCTCCATGGGTACCGAGGCCGGCCGGCGGGCCTGTGCCGCCGCCGGCGTGGACCCCGCCGACCTGGACCTGATCATCTGCGCCACCATCACCCCCGAGACACTCTGTCCCGGCAGCGCCTGTTACATCCAGCGCGACCTGGGCGCGGCGCCGGCGGCCGCGTTCGACCTGGCCGCCGCCTGTAGCGGGTTCCTCTATGGCCTGGCCGTGGCGGCTAGGTTCATCGAGTCCGGCCAGTTCAAGAACTGCCTGGTGGTGGGCTCCGAGACGCTCACCCGCTTCACCGACTGGACCGACCGCAGCAGTTGCATCCTCTTCGGCGACGGCGCGGGGGCGGCCGTGCTCCAGCCCACCCGTGATCCCAACCGGGGCTTTCAGTACTGCGTGATGCACGCCGACGGCAGCGGCTGGGACTATATCTGGATCCCCGCCGGCGGGGCCAGGATGCCGGCCTCGACCGAGACCATCGAAAGGCGCATGCACTTTCTGAAGATGCGTGGCCGGGACGTGTACAAGTTCGCCATCGAGAAGATGCAGTGGCTGTTGGCGGACTGCATGGCCGCCTGCGACCTGACCCCCGATGCCGTGGACCTGGTGGTGCCCCATCAGGTGAACATCCGCATCATCAAGTCGGCCACGCGGAAGCTGAACTTTCCCCTGGAGAAGGTGTACGTGAACATAGACAAGCGTGGGAATACCTCGGCCGCGTCCATCCCCATCGCCCTGGACGAGGCGGCACGGGCCGGACGGATCGGGCCCGGCTCCACCGTGCTGCTGATCGCCTTCGGCGCAGGCCTGACCTGGTCGGGGGCGGTGGTGCGGTTGTGAGGCACTGACCATGGGCGCTGGGTTCCTCTTTCCGGGTCAGGGCGCACAGCAGGTGGGCATGATGGCCGACCTCGCCCGCGTCTCGCCTGCCGCCGAGGCCCTGTTCGCTGCTGCCGACCGGCAGTTGGGCTTCGAACTCTCTCGCATCATCTTCGAGGGGCCCGACCGGCGTCTGAACGCCACCGACGTCAGCCAGCCGGCCATCTTCGTCTGCTCGGCTGCGGCCCTGGCGGCCATGGAGGCGGTGCTGGGTTCGGCGGCCCCCAGGCCGGTCATGGCGGCCGGTCTGAGCCTGGGAGAGTACACGGCGCTGTACGCGGCCGGGGCCCTGGATTTCGGCGCGGCGCTGGACCTGGTAGCCAAGCGCGGCCGGTACATGCAGGAGGCCGCCGAGGCCGCCCCCGGCGGGATGGTCAGCATTCTGGGCCTGGACGAGCCGCAGGTCCGCGCCCTGTGCGATGCCGCCGCCGACGGAGAGGTGCTGGCGCCAGCCAATTTCAACTGCCCCGGCCAGATTGTCCTCTCCGGCTCGGCCGGTGCCTGCGACCGGGCCGAGCGCATGGCCAAGGACTTTGGCGCCCGGGGTGCGGTCCGGCTGAAGGTGGCGGGGGCCTTCCACTCGCCGCTGATGGCCCCGGCCGCGGAACGCCTGGCCCGGGTCCTGGAAGAGGTTGAGTTCCGCCCGCCGCGCTGGCCCGTCATCGCCAACGTGGACGCCCGGCCGCACGGGTCGGCGGAGACCATCAAGCAGAAACTCCTTGCCCAGCTCACCCGGCCCGTCCGGTGGGCTGAATCCGTGAAATACATGCTGGACAACGCGGTGGAATCCTTTTACGAAATCGGGCCGGCAAAGGTGCTCACGGGCCTGCTGCGGAGGATTGACCGCCGGGCTCGCTGTACGAGCATCAACTCCGCCGACGCCCTGGCCAAGCTGGCGGGCGGGGCGGGGCCTTGAGAGTGGGCTTTGCCCGCCGCACGAGAAAGGAAGTGGCCCGAGATGGCTGAAGAGGACAAGGTGGCCATCGTCACCGGCGCCAGCCGGGGAATCGGACTGGACATTGCCCGGGAGCTGCTGGCCATGGGCATGACGGTCGTGGCCGTCGATGTCCGCGATGACCTGCTGGCACAGATGCCGCAGGCGCTGGGCGAGCTGGCCGGCAAACTGGACGGACGCGTTCAGGATATCACTGATGCGGAGGGCTTCACCGCCCTGGTGGACGAAGTGGCCGGCAAGTACGGACGCATCGACGTGCTCGTGAACAACGCCGGCATCACCCGGGACCAGTTGCTGATGCGCATGAGCGACGCCGACTGGGAGCTGGTGCTGAAGGTCAACCTCACGGGAGCCTTCATCGGGACGCGGGCGGTGGTCAGGCACATGATGCGGCGCCGCGACGGCGTTATCATCAACATGGCCAGCTACAGCGGGATCGAGGGCAACCGCGGGCAGGCGAACTACTCTGCCTCCAAGGCCGGGCTGATCGGCCTGACCAAGACGACCGCCAAAGAGCTGGCCGGGAAGAACATCCGGGCCAACGCCGTGGCCCCGGGCTTCATCGATACGGAGATGACTCGTGCCCTGCCCCAGCAGGCCAAGGACGCCGCCCTGGCGCAGATTCCCCTGAAACGCATGGGCACGCCTGCCGATGTCGCCAAACTGGTGGCCTTCCTCGCCTCCGACGCCGCCAGCTACATCACCGGGCAGGTCATCAGTGTGGACGGCGGCCTGCACATGTGAGAGGGTTCCTGAACTGACCGGTTGGTCGCCCCGGTTGCGGGCCCCTGAGCACGAGGATATAGTACCGCGGCACGGTCGCGACCCGGCTCGCCAGGCCGGGAAGGACCCGCGCCGGCGGGTGTAGAAACCGACATACCTGGGCTGTGTGCAGGGAGGACCCATAAGTGGCAGACGCGATTGAAGAAAAGGTCATCGAGATCGTTGCCGAGCAGATGGGCGTGGACAAGAGCGAAATCACACGCGAGACCTCCTTCGTCAACGACCTCAATGCCGACTCGCTGGACACCGTTGAACTGGTCATGCTCTTCGAGGATGAGTTCGAGCTGAGCATCCCCGATGAGGAGGCCGAGAAGATCCAGACCGTCGGCCAGGCCATCGACTACATCCGGGAACACGCCAAGAAGACATGACCGGTGCTCCGGTAGGCACGCGCCGGGGTGGCGGGCTGTCTCTGTGGCCGTCCCGGCCGGCCAGTGCCGGGCAGGCGGCGCCGTGTCCCGCAGTTGCCGGTCATGGGCCTCCGCACAGCAGATTTCACCCATGAAAAAACGCCGAGCGGTCATCACGGGGATGGGCACCGTCAACCCGCTGGCCCATGATGTCCAGACCTTCTGGCAGCGGCTCCTGTCCGGGGACACGGGCATCGCCAGGATCTGCCGATTCGACGCCAGCAGCTTCAGCTCCCAGATAGGCGGGGAGGTCATCGACTGGCCGGGCGTCCCCGAGGAGGTGGTGGACCGCCGGGAACTGAAGCGCCTGGACCGGTTCGCCCAGTTCGCCATGGGGGCCGCCGTCGAGGCCGTCCGCGACGCGGGCCTGGACTTTCAAGACACCGACAAGGACCGTTGCGGGGTGTTGATCGGCACCGGCATCGGCGGCCT
>MVCS01000161.1 GCA_002049885.1 Planctomycetales bacterium 4484_123
GGGTCAGAAAGGCCGTCTCGATGCCCCGGGACAACAACAGTTCAACGGCCGGTATGGTCAGGCGCACCCGCCCGAAGATGCAGAGGCCATCCAGCCGGTGAGAGACCAGCTCGGCCAGGGTCCGGTCGTCGGCCTCGACGACGAGGGCATCGCCGCGCCGGCGCACGACGGCGCCCTGATGGGTGAGATACAAGTAGGCCACGGACATGCCTCCTTATCCAAGGTCCGAAGGGTTGCGGATATTCACTTGTCAAAGAGCCCTTTCAGGGTCCTATCGACCCGCGGGTGCAAGTTGCAGCCTGGCCCAGCCCAGGGGAAATGACCCGCTGGCCAGGGCCCGGGACCTGCCCCCGGCGACCCGGCGCAGCGGCCTAGCCAGCGTCATGCACTCGTGGTGGCTGAACCGGCCCAGGCGAATGATGGCCTCATCCCCGGCCAGCTCCCCGGCCAACGAACGCAACCGGTGGATGGCATCCCGGCAGTTGGGCAGGGCATCCGCCAGCCGGCGGCACTCGCACTCCAGCCTTTTCCTGTAGAAGTCCCGGCAGGCCTGGAGGATGTCCCCCGCCGATATGTCCCGGGCCACGCAGTGGTCGAAGTCCCAGCGGCTGGCCCCGCGGGCGGAGGTGCGGGCCAGGCGGTCGTCAATGCTCAGCGTGCCGGTGGCCTGGACGGTCTCTTCATCCAGGGCGGAGAAGGTCATCTCGTAGAACATGTTGATGCCGCCGGGGCTGCCGGGGCCGGCCGGGCGGTCGAGGTTCACCAGGTCCACCGGGTCCATACCGGTGGCATTGGCCGGCAGGCAGGCGTCGGTGAGTCTCACGGCCCGGAAGGGATCGGCGCGGAGCTGGGCCCGCTCCCGGCCGCGGTCGGTGTGGAGGTAGCCCAGCACGTCGGCCTCGACCATGCGGGCGGCGTCGCGGCGGACAGCGGGGTATCGGCGCGCGAGCTGGTCGGCCAGGCCGGGGTGGTCATCGATGACGCGCTGGAGCACGGCGGTGCGGATGGCGCCCTTGATACTGCTGCCGGGGATGTAAGGTCGAGACTTCAGCCCGGTGCGGGTCATGGGCCGGACGGAGAAGTTCAGGTCGGGGCGGTCGAGGCTGCGGCGGTGGAGGTCGAACAGGTCCTTCACGGTCGGGGCCGACCACAGGGCGTGGCGGGCCGGGTCGGCATGTTCGGCGATGAACTTGCGGACCATGGTGATGCTGGCGGCGTCGGCGGCCTGGTTGAACTGGCCCCGCTGCCGGTGGTCCAGGTCGGCCAGGAGCCGGCCCACGTCGATGGCGTGGAAGGTGAAGTTGTCTTCGCCGGAAGCACGGACGACGTAGTCGTCGGGAAAGAGCTCCTGGCCGGTGCCGACGTGCACGGGCGAGAGCATCGTCAGCGTCAAGTGGTAGGTGGGCATCAGTTGGCCTCCTGCTGAACCGCTTCCACGGCGGGGCATCGCACCGACAGGACCGGTGCCATGGCACAGGTGACCACCTCGCGCCGAATGGGATGGACGCCGGGGACGATCCGGCCCAGGTAGGCCCGGCGCGGCGGGCCCAGGACCGCTCCTGCGCACAACAGCGTCAGCGGGTACTTGAACGGGTGGTCGGGGCCTTCCGGGTCGCCGGCCCAGGCCCCGCCGAGCTTGCCCAGGCGGACGGTCAGCCGCCAGGTGCCGGCGGCGGGGTCGTCGGACGAGGGGCTGAAGGTGCCCAGGGCCAGCACGGCGTTGGGCTGCGAGGCCGCGGGCCAGGGCGACTCGTCCAGCTCGCCAACGGCCAGGTTGCCCCTGCCCGTGGCTGCGTCCCGCCCGTAGCCGCCGGCCAGTCCCCAGCGGAAGAGCTCGACTATCCGCCCCGCCGGCAGCGAGCTGAGCAGGTACAGGTCGAAGTCCATCCGCGGGGTGGGCGGGAAGTATTCTCTGAGGGCGAACAGCCCGCCGTCGGCCGATGGGTGCTGGGTGAAGCGGTTGATGGTGTTGTGCATGACGGTCCGCGCCCGCAGGCGAGGTGCCTCGGCCGAGCCGGGGCCGAACCGCCGCTCCCATTGCAGCAGGGCCTCCAGCAGGACCGCGGCGCGCAGGTCGTCCAGGTGAGCAACCAGTACCTCCCGCGGCACCCAGGGGGCCTTGGCCAGGCGCTTGAGCCGGTCGTGCACCTCCGGCGGGCCGGGAGGGGAACCGGCCAGCCCGCCGGCACCGAGGGATTCCTGCCTGCGGCTGTGCTCTTCCTGGAGGACTTCCAGGCAGAGTTTCTCCAGGTCCTCTCGCTCCTTGAGCGTCGGCGGGGGCAGGGCCGGGTTCGGCAAAAAGCCGGCCGGGACCGGGTCGCCGATGACCAGCGGCGGCTGGGCGGAGGCCATGCGGGCCAGGAAGTCCTCCAGGGCGGCCCGGCCTTCGTGATAGACGATGCCCCAGCAGAGGTGCCCGAAGAGGGTATCGCCCGAGAGGCCCGTGCCCAGTGGTCCCAGCAGGGTCAATCGCAGCCGATACGGGGTCATGTGGCGGCCTCCGGGGCCTGCTGTGGCCCGGCCGGCAATTCGCAGAACTGGCCGTTGACCAGCACGCCCGGCTTGACCTGCCCGTCAGCCGGGTCACGGGCCACGAAGCAGATCTTGCCGCAGCCCCGGCTGCCGGCCGAGCCGAGATAGTCCTGCTCCAGCAGGGCCATGGCCGTCAACAGCACTTCTGCGAAGTTCTTCTCGTCGGCCTGCCCGCCGTCGCCCGTGTCGAAGATGCGATAGACGATCTCGAAGTCGAACCGCACGCCCGGCACGACCCGCTCCATGGGCCTGGGGTTGGCCTCGGCGGTGAGCCGGTTGATGCTGTTTTCGGTCTTGACCTCGGTGATGGGCTCGCCGGAGACGAAGCGGGTGCGGTCGTCCCCGGAAAGGACGGCGTCGCGGACCAGTGTCCGCGTGGGGCCAGTCTTGGGGGCATCCGGCCCCCGGCCGGCGGCAACGCCGAAGACACGAGCCACCCGGCCGTCCTTGCGGCAGTCGCGAACCAGCTCGCCGCTGGGGAGGGGCAGTTCGCCCAAGTGCCACTCCGCCAGGGAGCGCAGTTTGCCCTTCAGGGACGAGCCTGGAATGTAAGGCTCATCGTTGGACGGGTTGCGGATGATGGGATTGTCCAGGCCGGAGATTTCCATCGTCTCCTGGCTGCCGCCGATGCGCAGGCCGGTGAGGACTTCAATCTGGCCGGTGACGGTGCGGATCTCGCGCACACGCCATTCCTGTTGTGAGCTAGCAGTAGTCTCCATGGGAATCACCTCCTGACCTTGCGCTTGCCGTACAAGAATCCGACGACCGCCTCGAAATGGGCCACGAACAAACGGAAGTCTTTCTCGTCTCCGACCCGCTTGACGGCATTCTCGATGAAATTGCGGAACTGCGGGCTGATCTGCTGCTGGCCGCCGGGGCGACTGGCGTAGTAGGCCTTGGACCGCAGCATCTTGAACTGAGGCTCAATCTGGCTGTGATAGTCCTGGCGGGCCTGGGGAAGCTCATCGGCCTGTTTCTCGGCCAGCTCATCCACCAACTCGGCCTTGGGTCTTCCGGGGTCGAAGTAAGCTCTCCCGGCCGTGGCGTCCTCCCGGCCGCGGCCAGACCTGCCCCGGCCGGGACTTCTGGATGGGTTTCCCTGGTTCATTCGCATGCTCCTCTATTCAGGTACAGTGCATATGTAGCCCCAAGTATGAGCGGGGCCAGGTTCATGTCCTCTGCTCTCATGCCGGGATACATCAATTCCTTCAGCCACCGCAGGTCGCGCTGTTGCCGGTCCGTGGGGTGACTGCCCAGAGAGCTCTCCACGTTTCTCCGCAAGTCGTAGAGGAAGTGGCTGCGCCAGGTCAGGTCGCCGACGGGCACGTCCCGCCCTTCTTTCAGCGCCTCGTGGACGCGTCCGGCACTGCGGGCGTACTGGAGCAGGCGGTACACGAAGGAGGTATTCAACCTCAGGCCCTCGGCCTCCTTCGGGGCCCGGAGCATCTCGTCAAGTCGCCGGCCCATCGCCAGGGCCGTCTCGAACTGCTCCCAGGTCAATACCCGCCCGAGCGCGGCTATGCGGTTCCGGCCGGCCTGTTTGGCGTGGTCCAACTGCTCTTCGGCCAGGCGGGCCAGGTGCGACGGCGGCGTGCGAGGCCGGCTGAGCACCAACGCCGCCGAGAGGCTCACCGCCGGATTGGCCCCGCTGAGACCGTCCAGCCACCGGCGCAGCTCGGCGGCCAGCTCGAACATGACGTGCCAGGAGCCGATGAGCATCAGGTCGTCCCCGCCGGCGAAGACCGTGTAAACGCAGCGGTACCGCGAAGCCTTTTCCTGGAGCCTGGATGTCAGGTGGCCCTTGAAAAACACATCCAGCAGCCGGCTGGCACTGGCCACGCGGGCAAAGGAGACATCACTGCCAAAGCCCTGGCTCAACAGCAGCCCCAGGCGGTCCACGTCGGCCTTCAGACAGGCCAGCATGGCCTGGCCACGGGGGCCGTCGGCCGAGCGACGCCGGGCCAGGACAGCCAGATGCTCGAAGGTGGCCGTATCGCCGACTCGGGGCTCCTCCGCGATGCCGGCCTCGGCGGGTCCGACCCCGCCGGCCGGCAACTGGGCCGGCTCGGCCTGCTGGGCCCGGAAATCCAAAAGGAAGTCGCAGTCATCTTTCGTCAGCCGGCACACGTAATTGGCTACGGGGCGATAGGGCATCCAGGCTGGCCGGGAGGCCGACTCGGAGACGGCAACGGCCAGGACGGCGCGCTCGGCGTGCGGCCAGCGGTCCTCGCCGCCAAGTTGCAGCCAAAGCCCCAGGCATTCGACGGGCTCATCCAGCAGGCCGACGTCGGCGTCCTCGCGACGCTCGAAGAGACCGTACATCGCGGCCCGCGGAAGCTGGCGGCCAAGCTTCTGGGCCCGCTGGGCCCATTGCCGAAGCATCTCGCGGACGTTCTGGGAAGTGTGCAGGAACCGCTCGGGCTGCCAGGTGGTCCCCTCCCGCAGCCAGGCCGTCATGCCGCGGACCTTGGCGCCCTCCGCCTGCCGCTCGATGCCGCCATAGACGTCCCGGAAGTGTCCCCCCAGCAGGTCTGCCCCGCGGGCTGTGAGGTCCAACGAGAGGTTGAGCCTCAGCATGCCCAGGTGGTGCTCGATGAACCATCGCTGCAACTCCCGGGCCGTCCGCCGCAGCACATCGAGCGTCTCGGCGGTGGCGTCAGCGAGAATGACGAACCGGCCCCCGGCGCTCATGACACAATTGACCGCGGGCAGCCCGGCGGCCGACAGCAGTTTCCAGGCAACGGCCTCGGTCAGGACCGAAAGGTAAAACGACTTGGCCCGATAGGTCCTGGCAAGTCCCCCGCGCTGTTCGTCCGGCAGCGTGAAGATGAAATCCTGGATGCCGCTGAGACTGCCGACCAGGAAGCGATACTTCTCCTGCTGGCGGTCGCGGATGGCGCCCTCAGTGAGCGAATCGCTCAGGCGGTGGTAGCGATATGCGGCGCAGGCCAGCGCAGCGGTCACCGCCACATGGTCATGCAGGGAGACGTCCGGGCGGTCCACTGCCGAGGCCGGCATGAAACTGAGGAAACGCTCAGACAGACCCGCCACCACCTGCACGGCCAAGGTGGGCGACAGCGCCGAGAGGTTCAACTCCTGCGCTTCGGCCACCAGTGCCTTGGCCAGCCCGCCCCAGGCACCCTCCACGCCGGCGCGGTCGAACTCCTTGAGAGGCAGGAAACCATCGGAGACGGTCAAGGGCCCAGGCAGCCACGCCGGCGCAGGCGGCGGTGCGCCTTGCCCGTCGATCCCAAGCCGCCAGAAGACAGACTGCAAAGCAACTTGGCGGAAATGTCCCGGATGGTCCTCGTCGTCCTCGTCCCGCCGGCGGTCGTGCCCGCTGGCCAATCGGTCCGCCTCGGCTACCAGCCAATGCTCCACGTCGCTGGGGCGGTGGTGATAGGCAGCAAGGGAATGAATGCGACCCCGGTTCATCTCCGCGGGCAGGCGCCGCGCGAATTGCTCTACGAAATCACTGGTCCACAAGACGTGACGATGACTCGCCCGTGCACCGCCGTCGCGCGTGGGACAGAGCATCTGCTCCATCCGAGCAGCCTGCTGACTCAGGGGCCAGCTCGCCCGGTGCAGCAGCTTCCCCACATCGTGCAGAACACCCGCTATCGCCACCTCACATGCCGCTATCATGCCTCTTCCACCCTGTAGCTGATCCGGCCAAAACCGAACGTGGCGCCCTTGCCAATGTGCAATACCGACGCGGCCTCCAGCCAGCCCTGGGGTCCTGGGACCCCTTCGGGCCAGCGGTATCGAATCCGCCCTACGATCCCATCCATCACCATGGACCGCCCTTGCCGGCCGCTGAAACGCTTCACGCCATGCCTCGAAAGCTCCACGTGCAGGACCTCGGCGGCGGCAGCGGCGTCAAGCAGCCCCCCCGGAACGGGTGGAACGCCGCCCCGACCGTATAGCGAGACGAGGAGCCGGACTCGCCGCACCGCCGCTCGAAGAATGGCCCCAAGGGCCGGCTGGGTCACCATGCGACCGGAAAGCTGCATCCGCAGCGGTGTCTCGAAGCTCACCTCCACCGCCCGGACCGGGGCTTCGGGAAGCCGCGGCACGGCCAGCCAACATCGACTCACAGGCTTGACCGTCCTGGCCCCGGCGCGAAAAACCACCTTCGAGCCGTCCGATACCTCGAGCAAATCAAGCTGGGCTCGTTCCCGGCCCAGACCCCTTTCCAGCATGTGGACCACCGCCTGGACCACGTACGGGTACATGCTCAGCGCCGGGCCAAAGAGACGGACGCCGAAGCCGAAGCGATTCCCCGACTGCAACGGCAGCCTCACACCGGGCGGGACAATCAAGAGAAAGGGCTGAGGGACCCGGGGGTACTTTCGCATCACCTTCCGCCCCGGGGGGGGCACGCCCTCGAAGATCACGCCATAGGCGCAATTGTGACGCAATGCGCAGTCATCACATCGAGCGCCCCGCGTGTGACAGCAAAGCCCACGCAACGCCAGCCCGAATGCACCCCGAATGGTCGTGCCGGCAAAGTCACCGAGGTGTCCGTTGTCCCGGACCTCGGCGGCAGCAGCGGCGTCAAGCAGCCCCCCCGGAACGGGTGGAACGCCGCCCCGACCGTATAGCGAGACGAGGAGC
>MVCS01000162.1 GCA_002049885.1 Planctomycetales bacterium 4484_123
TTCGCCAGGCCGGCCGATCGGGACCTGGCGCTTCCAGAGCACCTGGTCACGAAGCTCTTCCAGCGCCCGCTCGATGTGAGCCACCACCGCCGACCTGCAAAGGTCGGGAAAGACACCGCCGCTCCGGATCATCTCGCTTCCTCGCACACTGCCAACGACCGCAGAGGCGCAAGGCCAATAACCGCTCCGCGGACAGGAAACCAGCGCTTTTCCAGGTAAACGAGAAAAGCGCATACGAACGACAGGCAGGCAAGAGGAGCAAGGGCCTGGCGGCGATGCGGACTGCTCCTGTAAGGGCCCTCAGAGCTTCAGGAAGTTCTCCAGCAGTTGATGGCCGGTGTCGGTGAGGAAGCTCTCGGGGTGGAACTGCACGCCCTCGGTGGGAGAGGTCTTCGAGCGGATGCCCATCAGCTCGTTGCGGTCGGTGGTCCAGGCGGTCTGCTCGAACTCATCGTCCAGCCCCTCGGGGTCAACGATAAGGCTGTGATAGCGGGTGGCCACGAAGGGGTTCGGCAGGCCGGCGAAGATGGTCCTGCCGTCGTGGCGGATCTCGCTGGTCTTGCCGTGCATGAGCCGGTCGGCCCGGACGATCTTGCCGCCGAAGACCTGCCCGATGCACTGGTGGCCCAGGCAGACCCCCAGAATGGGAATCTTGCCGTGGAAGTGGCGCACGAAGTTCATGCTCTCGCCGGCCTCGTTGGGCGTACAGGGGCCCGGAGAGATTATCAAGTGGGTGGGCCTGCACTCGCTCTCGACGGCCTGCGGGGTGGTCACGTCGTTGCGGAAGACGCGTATCTCCACGTCGCGCCCCAACTCGCCGATACGCTGCACGAGGTTGTAGGTGAAGCTGTCATAGTTATCGATGATGACGATCACACAGGCATCGTAGCCAGGCCCTTGCCGGCGGTCAAGCTCCGCGGCGACCGGAGCCGGAGCCCAGAGGTGGTCTCGCGGCCCGGGGAGGCTACAATAACTATGGAGCGGCAGCGACACCTCGATTGGGTTCGGCGCGCCGACCAGCGGCGGCGGACCTGGAACTTTGCGGTCCACGACGGGTCCAAGAGACTGTGCGGAGCTGGGCCAGGTATTTTCTGGAGCGGACCATGGACACCAAAGGCATCGTCGTCCTGATGGCGGCAGCAACGGCGGGGGCGGGGTTCCTGGCTGCGGCGGAACCGGCCGTGACGACCAGCCGGCCGACCGACCGGGTGGCACCCTTTCTGAAGGTCATCCGCGAGGTCGGCGACTATCGGGCCGTGATGCGCGCCTACGCCCGCGCCTGCGCCATCGACCGCAACGACGTCCGCCTGCACCGGGCCTACATGCGCCGCATGCTCAAGCTGGGGCTGCCGCAGATCGCCTACTACCCGGCCTTGGCCCTGACCAAGCTCGACCCGAAAGACGGGACCGCCTGGGGGGTGGTGGGATACGTTCATGGTCGCAGGGGCCGGCTGGCCGATGCCTTCGCGGCCACCATGCGCGCCCTGGCGACAAAGCCCTCCGACCCTTCGATTCTGCACAACGCCGGCCAGTTGGCGGCGTGGTACGACCACGATCCATCCCTGCCGAGGGTGCGGGACTCGGCCCGGCGGGCGCTGGCGAACCTGCGCGAGAAGGTCTCCAAGAATCCCATCTACGCCCGGGCCTACGCCGAGATCGCCCAGGCCTACAAGCGCCAGGTGGAGACGGCGAGCATGTTGAAGCGTGCCCTGGCCGCCGCACGGGCCGAGGTCGAGACCGCCCGGCGCCGGGCCTGGGAGGTGGACCGCGAGCTGAGGGACCTGAACGACGAGATCGACTACCGCAACCGCCTCATCGACCAACTCTGGCGCGAGCTGCGCTCCTACTACAGGGCCACCAGGACCTACAAGGACGAAAGCGGCGTGATCATAGTGGTCCCCTCGCGCGACACCCTGTACCGACAGGAACTCTCCGACCGCATCCGCGCCGAGGAGCGGGCCATCGAACGGCTGCGCCTGAAGGTGCGCAAGTTCCGTCGCGAGGGCGAACTGGTGCTGGCCCAACTGGCGCGAAGGGAGGCGGAGGTCGAGAACCTGCGAAAACAGGCCCGCGGACACGTCGTGCGGCAAGTGCGGGAGTTCCGCTGGGACCCGCCGGCCGTGGACGGCGTGGTCACGCCGGAGCTGGAAAGGCTGCCCGTGGCCACCCGGCCCGCGACGGTCAAACTGCCCATCGACCCGGACTCCGAGGCCGCCCAGCAGCTCGAACTGGCCAAGCTCTACCTCCGCCACGACATGAGCCGCAAGGCCCTGGACATCCTGGAGGGCATCGTCAAGCAATTCCCCGCCACCAAGGCCGGCAGGCAGGCCAAGCTGCTGCTGAACGCCCTCCAGCCGGCACCCCCGCCGCCGGCGAAGTGAGCGCGCCCCCATCGGACGGTCCAGGCGGAGCCCGGCGATGCAGCCGACCCGTGTCCGTGCGCCCAGCGGCCGTGCTGCCACTGGTCAGGTTCGGCCCGGCGGTGGTGCGTCGGCGATGAACTCCATCAGCCTGGCGGCATTGCGCGGGGCGTGGGCGTGCACGTCGTTATTGAAATAGACGTACACGTCCCTGCCGGCGTCGGCCCAGGCGGCGATGCGCCGGGCCAGGGCGCGAAGCTGGGCGTCGCCGTAGCTGGTGTCGCCCCCGGCTGGGCCGTGGCGGCGGATGTAGATGAAACCCGCCTGCAGCGGCTCGTCGATGGCGAAGTCCCCCATATCGGCCAGCACCAGCGACCAGCCCAGCTCCGCCAGCAGTTGCCGGGTCGGCTGGTCGTTCCAGCTTCTGTGGCGGAACTCCACCGCCGCCAGCAGCCGGCGACGGGGGAAGTGCCGGCCCCAGGCCGCCCGGCAGGTCGCGGCGAAGTCGCGCAGGCGGGGCAGGTCCTTGCGGAACGACGGCGGCAACTGGACCAGCAGCGGGCCGAACTTGCCGCCCAGCGGCCCACAGGCGGCGAAAAAGCCGTCAAGGTTGTCTTCCACGCCGGCCAGTCGCCTGCGGTGCGTCACCATCTGCCACATCTTCACGGCGAAGAGGAACTCCGGCGGGGTGAGCTGTTTCCAGCGTTGGGCGAAGCTGGGCTTGGGCAGGCGGTAGTAGGTGGCGTTTATCTCCACCGTGGGAAAATGCTGGGCATACCAGGGCAGACACTGCCCGCCACGCACCCCCGCGGGGTAGAACGCACCGTTCAACCAGTGCGCATAGCTCCACCCGCTGGTGCCCACTTTGACCTTGCCCGCCATGACCCGGCCAGTATACTGGGCCGAACCGCTGCGGGCAGCAGCGCATGGGAGCGAAGGCCATGAAGATCATGATGGGCGTGGACATGGAGGGGATTACCGGCATCGTCAGCCGGGACTTCACCTCGCGCGATGGTCGGCTGTACGGACTGGGTACGGAGCTGATGGCCGGCGACATCAATGCCGCGGTGCAGGGCCTGGTGGACGCCGGCGTGGATGATATCGTCGTCTGGGACAATCACAGCTCATCCCTGAACGCTCACATCACCAAGCTGCACCCGGCCGCCACCTACCGCTGCGGGGGCATTGCCAACGGCCTGCGCTGGCAGGGGCTGGACGGGAGCTTCGACGGGCTGATCCTGCTGGGCTACCACGCCAAGGCCGGCACGCTGCACGCGGTGTTGGAACACACCATGAGCAGCGCCAGTTGGTTCAGGCTGAAGGTCAACGGGCGCGAGATCGGCGAGGGGCCCTGACGTCGTTACCGCCTGCGTCAAGCACGGCTACGCCCGCCACGGCGCCCTGTGCCTGGCGCCGGAGAAAAGCGCCCAGGTCATTCGCTCGGCCGCAGCCGAGGCCGTCAGGAACATCGGCAGGGTCAAGCCGCTCGACCTGGGCAGCCCCGCCGTCGTCGAGCTGACCTACAAGCACACCGAACACGCCGACTCCGCCGACCTGAAGAAGTTCAACGGCCGGCGGATCGACGGCTACACCGTCCAGTGGACCTGCCCCACCTTCGCCGACTGGATGGGCTTTACCATGAAAAACCCCCCACCGACCGGGCCCGCATGAGAGCGGGGACGAGGCACCTGGCGTTGGACGTTCGTTGCGGCCGTAGGACGGACGCGGGCCTGGTGCCGGCACGCCTCCGAGGTCCGCGCTACCTGCCACGCTGACGCAGCGGCCGGGGAAACGCTCCGTCGAGGCCGGGCTTGACCGGCACGACGCGCTGGGTCAGGGCCGTGTGGACCATGTAGCGCCGGGCGGGTCGAGGCGTGTCGGTCTTCGAGACGCCGGGGCCAGTCAGGTACGCCAGTGTCTGGCCGTGGCGGGCACCACGGATGTCGTACAAGCGCCCCACGCCGGGGCTGTCCGCCGGGCTGAAGCGGGCGCGGTAGCAGCCCTGGAGGTATCGGCGGGCGTCCTGCTGAGAGGGCCGGGCGGCGGCCGGGGCCTGCTTGGAAGCGGCCCGGGTGTACTGGCTGAAATAACTGTCGAGCACCTTGGCCTTGATGGCGGCGAACAGCTCGGCGGAGTTGAACAGGTCCGCGCCGACGATGCGGCCCGCCACGGCCACCACCACGCCGGCACAATTCTCCGGCAACTTCGAGTCCACGCGCCGGCGGAGCTTGGCGAACTTCTCGCGATTGGCCGGCGCGCCCATGGCCTTGGCCAGGTCCCCGGTGGCATCGACGACGCCGAGGCGGATGTTGGACCGGCCAACCTCCTGCCAGATCTCGCCCTGGCCGGCCTTGGCCAAGGCCCGCTCGCGGACGGCCTGGGGTACCACCAGACTGTACTTGTTGAACTTCGCCCCGCCGCTCCACCGACCCCGCTGGACGCAGTACACCGGCAGCACTGTGGCCGAATCAGGCCCGAGCAGGGCGTCGGTGGCCAAGGTGCGGTTTTGCTTGCCGCCGGTGACGACTTCCCCGGCCATCAGAAAGATCTTCTCCTTGCCCGACTTGTTCACGAACCGCAGCCGGCGCACCTGGGAGCTCTTCAACTCCTCCACCACCAACAGCCCCCGCTTGAGGGCCTGGTCCATGGTCAACACGCCCTTGAGCCGGTTCGTCCGCTCCAACACGATGGGGAAAATGGTCAGCTCGCCGAGCTGGACCGGGGGATGCACCCCCGCCCGGTCCAGGTAGTCGGTCAACACGTTGGAAGTGCGCACGAGCTTGACGGCCTTCTGGCCCGAGGCGGCGACCACCAGCACGCACGCGAAGAGCACCGCGACCATTGCCTTGCGCATCGCCAGTCTCCTTCTTGCAGCCGCTGCGCCCATTTAGACGCACGGGCCCCAGGGGCGTTTCCAGGGCGGGCGGGTTTTCTGCACCGCCCGGCGCCGCTGCCCAGCCGAATTAGCCTTTGCCTAATCCCGAGCCGGCTATACAATGCCCAGGCGAACACAAGCTGGCGGCATTTCCATGACCAAGTCCGCCCGGGCAAGTGGGCTCTCTGCCCCCCGGGAGATCTCGATGAGCAGGCGGAAGGCCTTTACGCTCGTTGAACTGCTCGTGGTGGTGGGCATCATCGCCTTGCTGGTGACGATCCTCATGCCCGCGCTGCAACGTGCCCTGGCCCTGACGCGAAAGGCCACCTGCGCCGCCCAGCTCAATTCCTTCGGGCGGGCCGAGATCATGTACCGCGAGGACTACAATTCCTACCCGCCCATGGGGGACAGCCGCTTCCAGCCGTGGGGCTGGCCGAGGTTCTACGGCATCCTGCAGGAGTTGGGCATCCAGGCCCGGCGAATGGAACGCGGCATATGGGACTTCAGCGAGTGGGAACTGGATGAGTGCTGGGAGAAGTGCTTCTGCCCGGCGATGGACTACGTGCGGATCATCAAGGCCGCCGACAAGGCCCTGACCACCAACGCCCACCCGCTGGCGAAGGTGGCCCTGCACCGGGCGGCGGCGGGCTATCAGTGGAACGTCACCCTCCGGGCCGCCGGCCGGCCCATGTCGGCATGCCCCTCCGGACGCTGGTCGCCGGCCCTGTGGGAACCCAACGTCGGTTGGAACGCTTACGACAACACCGGCTGGATCAACTATCCCATCTTCCTGCCCAACGGCCGATGGTACATCTGCCAGGCCGTCCATACCGACGAAATCGCCGAG
>MVCS01000163.1 GCA_002049885.1 Planctomycetales bacterium 4484_123
ACGATCTCCTCCTCCAGCCGGCGGCCGGCCTCGCCGACCTCCTTGAAGCCGGCGGTGATGACGATGACGTTGCGCACGCCCGCCCGGGCGCACTGGCGCATCACCTCCGGCACCGCCGGCGGGGGCACGACCACGATGACCAGCTCCGGGGCCTCGCCGATGGAGGCCAGGTCCGGGTAGCAGCGCAGGCCTTCGATCTCCTCGGCCTTGGGGTTGACCGGAAACACCCGCCCCTCGAAACCGCCGGCGAGCAGGCCGGTGAGGATCTCATGGCCCACCTTGCCCCGCTGGCGGGAGGCCCCGACGACGGCGACGGACTTGGGGTCGAAGAACTTCTCCAGGCTCATGAGGGCAAGCCGTCCTTTCCGACATGCAGCTCCGCCACGCCCGCTGCGGACCGACCGGCGCCCGTGCAGCCGGTCGGCGGGTGCGGTCCCAGCGCGGTGGAGACGCTCACAGCCCGTGGTAGGCGAAGATGCATTTCTTGACCTTTTCGATGGTCCGGTCGATGGCCTGGTCCACCGCCCGCCGCTGGCGCTCGTCGGGTGCCAGGGCGCGGTCCCGCAGGCCGCCGACCCAGTCGGTGGTTTCCATCATCACGCCGCCGAGGCCGGGGTTGAGATCGCCCCCTGCCTCGGCCCCACTGAGTATCGCCCACGCCAGCGCCCAGCCGCGAACGGTGTTGGCCACGTGGTATCCCCCGCCGCCGGTGGCCAGCACCGGCTTGCCGAAGCTCAACACCCGCTGGATGACCTCGGCATAGGCGTTGTTGGTCAGGGCGAGGTGTGCCAGCGGGTCGCCCGCCAGGCCGTCCATGCCGAGTTCCAGTGCTATCACGTCCGGCTCGAAGGAGCCGATCAGGGGCACTGCCAGGGCGTCGAAGGCACGCAGGTAGGCCTCATCGTATGTGCCGACCGGCAGCGGGACGTTGACGCTGTAGCCGGCGCCGGGTCCGGAGCCGATCTCCTCTTCGAAGCCGGTACCGGGGTACAGCGTCCGGCCGCTCTCGTGGAAGGAGACCGTCATGACGTCCCGCCGGCCGTAGAAGGCCTCCTGCACGCCGTCGGCGTGATGGACGTCCACGTCGAGGAACAGTACGCGCCGGCCGGCCCCGGTCAGGTGCAGGCACGCCAGGACCACGTCGTTGATGTAGCAGAATCCGGCGGCCCGTTCGGGCCGGGCGTGGTGGTAGCCGCCGGAAGGGTTGAAGGCCACGTCGGCCTGGCCGTCGGCTATCAGCGCTGCCGCGGTCAGTGACGCCCCGGCCGCCAGGGCGGCGTAATCGTACAGCCCGGTGAAGACGGGGCAGTCCTCCGTGCCGAGACCCATCTCCAGTGCCTCGATGCCGAGTTGACCGTCCTGGGCCGAGCGCAGCGCGTCCAGATATCGCTGCGTATGGAAGGCCAGCAGGGCTTCCGTATCCGCCGGTCTGGGCGCCGCCACCCACCGGCCCGCGCCCGTGAACATGCCCATCGAGGTCAGCGTCCGGTGCAGTTTGCCTGCCCTCTCGGCGCTAAAAGGGCATTCCGGGGGGTAGTGGTACTGTTCGAGCTGGGGGCAGTGGACGAAGGCCGCTCGAATCGGCTTGTCAGGGCTGGCGGCGGGCGCCATGGAAAAACTCCCACGAGGGGCGGCGAGCCGGGACGGCACTCAGTGTAACGCCGCTGCCGGCGTGCCGCAACGTCTCCGCTTGGCCAACGCAGTCACCTCCTGCCCTCAGTCAGCATTCATCGTGCAGGGCTGCCCACATCTGCTCGGCCGTGGTCTCCGGGCCCACGTGAATGGTCCTCACCGGTACACCGGCCTGGCGATAGTGGTCCACCAGCGGCAGGATTCGCCTGGCGAAGGTCTCCAGCCGGTTTCGCACGGACCGCATCTCGTCGTCGCCCCTGCCGTCGCGGTCGCCTCCGATGTTGCTGGCGATCCGCTGGCGGGCGACTTCCGCGGTGCAACGGAGGTATATCACCTCTCGCACGGTCACGATTCGCTCGATGTCCCTGGCCTGTCCCACGTGCCGGGGCAGGCCGTTGAGCACGGCCAGTTCGTCCGGCCCAAGGTTGCAGCGGTCCAGGAATGCCCGCAGTATCCGTTCGGCAATGGGGAAGTGCTCATCGGCCAGCAGGGCGCCGCCGGCCAGCACGGCCCGGATGACCTGCACGTCTTCGGGCGTGAGGTATTTCGGCGGCGTTTCGGCGGCGGCGACGTCGCGCAGTTGCTGGCCGAAGTCGAAGTGCCGGCAGCGCCGGCCGCGCAGGCCGCGGCGCTGGAGCAGCCGGCCCAACGGCGTCTTGCCCGAGCCGGTCGGGCCGACGAGCAGGATGGCCCGTGCAGGTGCCATAGGTTTGTTCCGCTTCGCGGTCTGGGCGAGTGTGGCCGGCTCGCCCGGTCTTTCGGCGGCGCCGCGCGGGCCCGGGTTCGTGCCGCTCAGGCCGTGGCCGGCACGGGCCGGCGCCGGGGCGGCCTGACCAGGAAACTCATCGCCGCGGCCGTCACCAGCAGCCCGGCCGAGCAGTAGTAGGCGAAGGTGAAGCTCTGGGTCCTGTCGAAGACCTTGCCGGCCAGCAGGGCCAGCATGAAGCCGCCCACGCCCCAGGCGGTGAAGACCAACCCGTAGTTGATGCCGAAGTTCTTCAGTCCGTAGTAGTCCTTGGTGACGGAGGGGAACAGTGAGAGATTGGCACCGTAGTTGGCCCCGATCAGGGCGGAGATGGCCGTCATGACCGGCACGGCCGACAGGGCCGTGCCCTTTGCGGCCTGGCTCAACAACATGACCAGCGCCGCCTGGAGGACGAAGCAGATGAACATGGTCTGCTTCCGCCCGATCTTGTCGGACAACACTCCGGCGGCGATACGTCCGGCGCCGTTGCCGATGGCCAACACCGCCACCAACAGGAAACCCAGCTCCACGCCCGCCTGGAGTTTGGCGATGGCCGCCAACTTGGCGATGACCATCAGTCCGGCCCCGGCGCCGCAGGCGTACATGAACCACAGCACGTAGAACTGCCATGTGCGCAGCATTTCGCCGGGCCCGAAGTCATCCTTGTGGGTCTTGGCGCCCGGCTTGGGCGCGGGCATGCCGCCGGGGACGAAGCCCGCCGGCGGCGGCCGGAGAAGCTGGGCCAGGACCGAGACCACCACCAGGAAGCCCGCGCCGAAGACCAGGACCATGGTCTGGAGGCTGAAGGTGACGGTCAGCCATTTCGCCAGCGGGGCGGCATATACGCTGGCCAGCCCGAAGCCGGAGACCACCAGCCCGGCGATGAGTCCGGTCTTGGCCGGCGGGAACCACTTCACCGCCGGCGGCGTGGTGGAGGCGTACCCGAAGCCGATGCCCGCCCCCGCCAGCACGCCGAAGCCGATGACGTAGCCCAGCGGCGAGGTGGTGAAGCTGGCCAGGATCAGTCCCGCCCCCACCAGCAGCCCGCCGATGCTCGCCACCAGCCTGGGGCCGAGCTTGTCCTGCATCCGGCCCGCCGGGACCATGACCAGACAGAAGACCAGACAGGCGACGGCATAGGGCAGGGATTTGTCAGCCTCCGACCAGCCCCACTCGGCAGGCACGCCCTTGCTGATGACGCTCCAGGTGTACAGCACGCCCAGGGCGAGGTTGATGCCCATCGCTGCGAAGGTCACGCTCCAGCCGCGGTTCTTCACCGCCAGTGGGTGTCGCCAAGGGTCTCTTTGTCGGTGACGCCCTCGGCGATCTTGCGCAGGATCCGCCGCATTATCTTGCCGGAGCGGGTCTTCGGCAGGGCGGGTGCGAACTGGATCACCTCCGGGGCGGCGATGGGGCCGATCTCCTTGCGCACGTGAAGGACCAGCTCTTTCTTGAGTTCCTCGCTCTCACTGACGCCGTCGCGGAGAGTGACGAAGGCGTAGAGGGCCTGGCCCTTGATCTCGTGGGGCATGGGGGCCACGGCGGCCTCGGCCACCTTGTCGTGGCTGACCAGGGCGCTTTCCACCTCGGCCGTGCCTATGCGGTGGCCGGAGACGTTGACCACATCGTCGATTCTGCCCATCAGCCAGTAGTCGCCGTCGGCGTCGATGCGGCAGCCGTCGCCGGTGAAGTACACGTCGGGGAACATGGTGAAGTAGGTGTCGATGAAGCGCTCGTGGTCGCCCCACATGGTGCGCATCATGCCCGGCCAGGGCTTCTTGATGCAGAGCTTGCCGCCCTCGTTCGGCGCGCACTCGGTGCCGTCGTCGCGCAGCACCACCGGCTCGACGCCGAAGAAGGGCCGGCAGGCGCTGCCGGGCTTGAGGGTATGTGCGCCGGGCAGGGGCGTGATGAGTATCCCGCCGGTCTCGGTCTGCCACCAGGTATCGACGATGGGGCACCGGCCCCGGCCCACGTGGGTGTAATACCACATCCAGGCCTCGGGATTGATGGGCTCGCCCACCGTGCCCAGCACCTTCAATGAACTGAGGTCGTACTTCGCCGGCCATTCATCGCCCTGGCGAATCAGCGCCCGGATGGCCGTGGGGGCGGTGTAGAACTGGGTGATCCTCGTCGTGGACGTCGAAGATGAGCCTGTGGCTGAGTGCCACGTGCAGCAGGTAGCCGGCGGTGGTGTGTACCACGCCCTTGGGCTTGCCCGTGGAGCCGGAGGTGTACAGGATGAACAACGGGTCCTCCGCCTTCATCCGCTCCGGCTCGCAGGTGGCGGAGGACTGGGCCATCAGATCGTCGTACCAGAGGTCCCGCCCGGCGGTCATGGGGCAGGGCTCGTCGTTGCGCCGAACCACGAGGACCTTCTCGATGGTGGGGGTCTCGGCCAGGGCCTCGTCGGCGATCTTCTTCAGCGGGATGCTCTTGCCGGCCCGGCGCGAGACGTTGGCGGTGATGAGCACCTTGCAGTCGGAGTCGTTGATGCGGTCGCGCAGGGCGTCCGCGGAGAAGCCGCCGAAGACCACCGAGTGGATGGCCCCGATGCGGGTGCAGGCCAGCATGACCACCGGCAGTTGCGGGACCATGCCCAGGTAGATGCACACCCTATCGCCCCTGCCCACGCCCAGGCCCT
This sequence comes from Planctomycetales bacterium 4484_123, assembly GCA_002049885.1. Lineage (GTDB taxonomy): Bacteria > Planctomycetota > Phycisphaerae > SM23-33 > SM23-33 > MVCS01. The sequence goes on from MVCS01000163.1 coordinate 5,022, forward strand.
TGAGCACGTTGGCGAACTTGCAGACCTGCTCGTGGAGCTGCTTGTAGGTGATGCGGGCGTCCTCGTCTATCTCGTCACCCTGCCAGATGAGGGCGGCCTTGTTCTCGCGCTCGGTGCCCAGGTGGCGGTCCAGGCAGTTGTGGGACACGTTCAACTCACCGTCGGCGAACCAGGTGTGCTCGATCCGCCTGGCCTTGGTGTCCCAGACATATTCCCTGGCCCGGGTGGGCTTGGTGAACCAGCTCAACAGTTCGGCCTGCTCCAGCCAGAAGCCATCCGGGTCCTCGA
>MVCS01000019.1 GCA_002049885.1 Planctomycetales bacterium 4484_123
TGATCGGTGCCGTCTGGGGCGGCGGCGACTGGACCTTTTCCATCCTCGTCGCCTCTGCCGCGGCGGTGGTGGCCTTTCTGCTGACCCTGGGCAGCTATTACGGGGGCTCGGCGGCGGTGCTGGGCATCTCCGGGGCAAGGCCCATCGAAAAGGCCGACGACCCCCAGCTTTTCAACGTGGTGGAGGAACTGTCCATCGCCGCCGGCATCCCCATGCCCAAGATCTACCTCATCGAGGACTCCGCCCCGAACGCCTTCGCCACCGGCCGGAATCCAGACAACGCCGTGGTGGCCATCACCACGGGCCTGCGCGACAAACTCAACCGCGATGAACTCCAGGGCGTCATGGCCCACGAGATGAGCCACATCCGCAACTACGACATCCTCTTCGCCATGTTGATGGCGGTGATGGTGGGCGTCCTGGTGATGCTCTGCGACGTCTTCCTGCGGAGCCTGTGGTTCGGAGCGGGCCGGCGGCGAAGGCGCTCCTCCGGAGGCGGCGGCAGCGCCCAGCTCATCCTGCTGCTGGTGGCCTTGGCGCTGGCGATCATCGCCCCCATCCTGGCGCGGATCATCCAGATGGCCATGAGCCGGCAGCGAGAGTACCTCGCCGACGCCTCCGCCGTGGAGCTGACGCGAAACCCCTATGGGCTGGCCGGGGCACTGGCCAAGATCTCCAACGACCCGGAGGTCCTGGAGGTCGCCAACCGCGCCACCGCCCACCTGTACATCGTCCATCCGATCAAGAAGTTCGAGTCCCGGGCCTCGTCCGTCTTCGACACCCACCCGCCCATAAGGGACCGCATCGAACGGCTGCTGTCGCTGACGCGGTAGGCCGACCGGATGGCAGTGAGATGGAAAGACCGCAAGAGCGGACCGCCCCCGGGCCATCGGACACGAAGAGCCTCGAGCCAATGGACGGCCAGCACGGGCAGTCAGCAGGGACCTTGATGCGCGGCCCGGCTGGGCGTTAGATTACCCTCATCCCCTGCGGGCCGAAGTGGCGGAACTGGCAGACGCGCGGGATTCAAAATCCCGTGGGGTTCACCCCCCGTGAGGGTTCGAGTCCCTCCTTCGGCAGTGCCGACGACGGCAGGCGTCGCAGGCGCGAAAACGCGGCCCGCCGGCGGCGTCAGTCGCAAACCACCGCAGGCGGGCCGTCGTTTCGCAACGTGGGTTCGGAGCCTCAACGTAGCCCGCGCCGCTTGAGAAGGCCCAGGGCACACAGGCCCAACAGGACCGTCAGCGCCGGCTCGGGCACGGTGACCACCGCGTCCACAGCCAACGCCCGCCATCAATGACATACGCATCCCCGGTGACCGGGGAATTGGGGGAAATCAGATACAGCACCACACTATGGTCACCCGCCGGCAGGTGGGCCCCCAGCACCGACGGATAGTTGAACGACACCACCGGCTTGGTGAGGTCGGCGTCGTAGCTCAGGCTCGGGCCGGTCCGCCCGTAGGGCGTCAGCCCCGTGGCCGTGTCCAGAAACGGGGCCGGTTGGTTGGCGGTGAGATAGCCGGCCTCCTCGATTTGATAGAACGGGCAGACGCCCAGGACCTCCAGGACCGAGGGCCCAGCGTTCTCGACCTGGTAGAGGTACAGATACGAATCGCTCTGCTGAAGCTCGTAGGCCTGGCTGAGTACGGTCCCGGTGAACTGGTCGTTGTAGTTGAAGGGCTCGGAGACGACACCCGTGGCCGGTGCACCCGCCCCCAGGTCAGCGAAGTCCTTCGCCACCAACGGCTGCATTACAGGCACGGCCGGGCACAGCACCGTCAGGCCCGCCAGCACCAACGCGACCGCATACCACCTCGCGGTTTTCGCCAATCGGCCCCGCCAACATCCTTCCCTCAGGCCCAGCGGCGGTGCCTCAACGGGCACCACGCTAGACGGGCCCCTCGCGGCGGGCTGTTACCTCCGCCGCGAGGGGCCCATTTCCGTCGGTGGCTATCCCGGGGGCCGACGGGTTGACGAACAAACGGCAGGCTGCTACCTCTGCCTCGCCCTACCCGCCAGTACACACCACGAAGCCTACGACGCTCATCGTGAAACTTGCTGGGCCCGGCGAGTGCCTCGCGGTATTCGCCACCGCTCGCACTGAAAGACGCACCATGCCAGCCGAGATCAACACGGCTGAAGAGTCCCTCACTTCCGACTGCCCCTCGGCACTCGCCGCAGCTACTGTGACAACCATCATATCAACAACCCCACGTCTGTCAATCTACCAAAAAGACTTTCCGCCAGATTTTCTTGGTGCAAGGTCAATTCTTGGTGGGAGTTAGGGTGGCTATGCGGCCGGATATAGGGTGATGACCTGAGACGCGGCCAGCAATGAAGAGAAAGGGGCGGCGGTCCTGACTGCACCGTCGCCCCTCTCACGCTCATGGTGGTTGCGGTCGCTTAGTCCCGAACGCCTTCGCCTGCCTCGGTCGACTGCCCTCGCTTCCGTCCCCCACCGCGACGCCTCTGTCGCATCTGCTGGAGCTTCTGGCGTTGCTCCTCGGTCAGCACGGTTTCGACGACCTTCTTCCAGGCATCGCGCCGGGCCTGTCTGCGCTGCCCAGGCTCGGCCTGGCGAGCGGCGGCAAAGATGGCCTGGACCTGCCGCCTCTGATCCTCCGTCAGGTTCAGCCGGCCCAGAGGTCCCAGCCCCCTGCCCCGGCCCCGGCGCCGCGTTCGCAGGAGCCTGGCCAACCTTGCTCTCTGCTCGGGACTGAGGACGGTGTTCTTCACTTGCTCAATGGCTTTGTCGATGATGGCCTGTTTGTCCTTGGCCTGGGTCGCCTTCTTGGCGTCCTGCTCGGCGGCCTTGAGGATCTTCTCGGCCCGGGCCGTTTGCTCTTCCTCCAGCCGCAGCCGGCGGAGCGCCTTGCGGAAGGCCGTCAAGGGACCGCCGCGACGCATGACCTGAAGCAGCTTCTTGAACTTGGCCTTCTGGTCGTCGTTGAGCAACGCGAGGATCTGCTTTTCCATCTTGGCGCGCAGTTCCCAGCGCTGCCGGCCCAGGGCACGGTACTTCTGCCAGAGGCCCTTGAGCGCCTCTTTCTCGCCGGCCTTCCTGGCCTTGGCCACCTGTTCGCGCAGTGCCTTGAGCTCTTCGCCGTGTTCGTTCACCCAGTTCTTGACGTCCTGGGCATAGGTCTCGACGGCCTGCTTGACCGCGGCTTGTTGGTCCGCATTGAGTTCGAGTTCCCTGACGAGGGTCTCGTAGAGCTGCTCCAGCATCTCCCTTTGTCCGCGCCTCGGCCGGCGCACTTTGCTGGGCGGGCCGCCCGACCTCTCGCCGGCGACCTCTTGCGCCCAGGCCGGGCCGGCCAAGACCATCGCGCCCACCAGCGCCGCACAAAACCACTTGACCCTGGCCATTGCTCTTTCCTTCCTCGCGGGCAGCCGTCCTGATGCTTCGAATCGCGACCTTTCCAGAGGGACGCTCCGGGCACGAGCCGGGCTGCCCAGGCCGGCCGTGCCACCGCAAGACCAAACGCACGGACGAGGAGGGGTATTGCCCAAAGGGTGCAATTCTTCCAGCCAGCAGGCCCCGCCGCCACGGAGGCCGGTCACTTCTACGCCCACTGGCAAACCCGGAGAAGGTCCCCCGGCTGCCCCGGTCAGGTCCGGCACACCGGCCGGGGGAGGTCGGCCTCACAGCCACGGCCCGGCGGAGCCCAGTTCGAGCTGTGCCACCTCCGCTGCGGGATCATCAATCTGGTGAACCTTCACCGCATCTGTCGAGATGGAGTACAGGTACTCGCCGATGCGGAGACTGCGGCGGACCGGGCCCTCGTGGGCTATGCCGCCCAGATAGGTAAAGCCCTCCTCCAGGTCCACCTCGAAGACCTCCACGCTCCAACCGCCCTCCGGGCCCATCCGATGCACAGGGACTGCCAACACCCCGTCGGCAGGGAAATAGGAAAAGGCGTGGTGGTCGCGCTCAGCCGGTGAGAAGGACCAGCCCCTCCCGGCGCTGAGGAGATATACATCCGTCTGCACCGGGTCGGCCAGGTCGGCCACGTCGAAGAGGGAAAGCTTCAGCCCGCGGACCCTGCCATCGAGGGTAGCGTCCCGACCCATGCCGATGAGATGGTCGCCCTCCACGGGGTGCAGATAGGAAGAGAACCCCGGCACCTTCAGCTCGCCCATCAGCAGCGGCTCGAAGGGGTCGGAAAGGTCCAGGGCAAACAGCGGGTCCACCCGTCGGAAGGTCACCACGAAGCCCTTGTCGTCAAGGAAGCGGACCGAGCGAATGCGCTCGCCCAGGGCCAGCCCGGTGATGCTGCCGGCGACCTCCAGGCTCCGGCCGTCCTGGCCCAGGATGAAGATGTTGGAGGCATTCACGCCATCGGTGCGGGTCAGTGTGGCGATGCGAAAATAGCCATCTTCCTCGTCCATCGAGAACTGATTCAGCACCGTGCCGGGCACGGCGCCCTTGGCCACCAGCGGCACCTCGGCACCGTCGAGCTCGAACTTGTAGATGGTCGAGACCGGCCCGCCGTTCCATTCCCTCGGCGGCGACCACTGCCTGGCAACGATGTAGAGGCTCTCGGCGGAGGCGTACACCGCCCCGTCCAGTCCGACGACGCTGGTGCTGCCGTCCGGGCCCACTTGCTCGTCGGTGATGTCGAAGTTGACCACGAACAGCGACGGGCCGTGGGAGACGCCGCCGGGCACGTAAACGTGCGGCAGTTCGAGGAGCGACCCGCCCTGCACCACCTGGCCACCCGGGCCGGCGGTTGCGTATTCGGGCAGCTTGTCGGGCAGTTCCTGGGCCAGGCGCTGGCGGAACTGGGCCTCAGTCTCGTAGGCCCACTGACCGGTCTGGGCGTCCCGGACGGGCATCGGCCAGACATCCAGGCCGCGGTCGCGGACCACCAGGTACACCCGCCCATCGATGGCCCGGGCGGCCACGAGTGTCCCATCCAGGCTGGTCTGCTCCAGGACCTCAGGTGCGCCGCGGTCGGAGACGTCCAGCACGGTGAATACGAGCTTGGGCTTGCAGTACACCGGCAGCCCGAGCGAAGGCCCGCCCAGCGGCCCCATGGCACCGTCGGCTGCCAAGGCCCGTCCCTGCTGGTCCCACAAGTCCCATGTCGTCCAGGTGCACGACAGCACCGCCAGCCTCTCTCCGTAGAGGAACATCGACAGCGGCGTGCCCTCCAGTTCCGTCCGCGAGACCACGCTCAGCTCGTCTGCGGGCCAGGAATCGACGATGACCAGCTCCCTGCCGTGCAGGAGGTAGATGTAGTTGCCGTCGGTCTTGACCAGGTCGGCCTCGTCCACGCCGGCCTCCTGGACGTTGGTCTGGGAATGGTCGGGCGCCGCCTGGTCGGCCAGGCCGGCCTGGAACACCGCCAGGTCACCCCGGAAGCCCACAAAGCCGCCGCCGACGGGCCTGGGGAACATCCACCCCCCCGGCCCCTGAAGAGGCTTGCCGAACAGGTCCCGGTTGGCCTCCACCGCCGCCTCAATCAGCCACTGCATCAGCTCGTCGGTGGAATCGGCCGGGGCCAGTCCCAACTGGTCATCACCTGGAATGGAAAGATCCGCATCAATGATCATCACATCCCCCGGCCGACGGTGCAGCCGATCGATGCTGGGCAAGCAATACAACCAGTTCCTTCCCCGGCCACCGAAGAGCCGGTCCGCCCCGCCCTGCCCGCGCAGGCTGTCCCGGCCCCACCCGCCACGGAGGCGGTCGTCGCCGGCGCCGCCGAAGAGGACATCGTTCCCGCGCCCGCCGATGAGCCTGTCATCGCCGTCTCCCCCGGTGAGCCTGTCGGCCCCCCGGCCGCCACGAAGCACATCCCCGCCGCCGGCCCCGGTGATGTCGTCATCGCCGGGCCCGCCTATCACCCAGGCCGGAATCGCCTCGTCCAGCTCGACCCGGACCACGTCGTCGCCAAGGCCAGCGAAAACCTTGATGGCCCGCACGTCGGCAACAGCTCGACTGTCAATCACCTCGCCGTTGACGAGGGCCTGGAGCACCGCAGGGTCGTCGGGTGAATGCCGCAGGACGATGTGATCAGCCGGGTCGGCCGGATTGTCCCGGCCCCAGATCCGCCACAGGCCGTGGACCAGTGCAGCGTCCAGCAGCAGGCGCGGTTCAAGGGATTCCAGGACGACTTGGGGCCACACGGGCTGTTCGTTCATGGCCGAGCCTCCTCCCCCAGCCGCTCAGCTTGCCGGGCATCCGCAACTCCACTGGTGCCCGGACACAATTCTTCCGCCGGCGTTCGAGCTTCCAACCAAGAATGATAACCGATCCGGGCGGATTTGCCAAGCCCCTCCGCAGCCGCCCAGCAAGTGGGCCCCAGCCGAACACAACGCAACACCCAGTGCACCTGGGCGCGGCAGGCCCGGCCCAAGGGCCCCGCCAGCAGACCCGGGCACACCACCGGCAATGCGCCGGCGAAGTGGCCGGGGCCGCCTTGGCCACGCCCGCCCCGCCGAGCGCCACGAGGACTCCAGCCGCCGACGACAGGACCGTCAGAGCCTTCCTCCCGCGCCCGTTGTCAGCCGTGTCTCACCTCCCTGCCGTCTCTTGCCCGATGCTGTCGCGTCGATCTGGCCGTGCCAATCGATCACTGCCTGTCGGCGTGGCGCAGGGACTTGATGATTTCCTCGGCGATGGTTCGCGCCGCCGGCCGGTACAGCCGGCGGGCGGCGGCCCGCAACGACTCCAATCGCCCCGGCGAGGCCAGCAGCTCGGCGACCCTCGCCACCACCTCCTCCGCACTGCGCGTCACCACCGCCGCACCGTGCCGGGCCAACCAGCGGGCGTTGGCGGCCTCCTGGCCGGGCACCGGCGGGGTCAGGACCATTGCCAAGCCCTTGGCGGTGCACTCCGTGGTGGTCAGGCCGCCGGCCTTGGTGACCATCAGGCAGGCCACCTCGGCGAGTTCGTGCACGCGGTCGGTGAAGGGCACCGGCGTGAGGCGGGTTCCCGCCTCCGGCAGCGAGGCGAGCCGGGCCAGCAGTCTCTTGTTCGAACCCGCCAGGACCACCACGTGGGCGTCACAGCTCGAGAGGATAGCCCGGGCCATCTCCGCCACCGGGCCGACGGTGAAGAACGCCCCGCCGCTGAGCAGCACGATGGGGCGGTCGGCAGGCAGCTTCCAGTCGCGGCAGATACTCTGGCGGTCCAGCGGCGCGGTCCACTTGGGGTGAACGGGAATGCCGCTGACGGTGACCCGCCCCGGCTCCACGCCCCACCGGCCCAGTTCGCCGACCACCTGCTCGTTGGCGACGAACCAGCGCTCCACGTCCTCGGCGTACCAGAAACGATGGGACTCGTTGTCGGTAACGACGGCCCAGAGGCGGACGCCCGGCGTGCCTTGCCGGACGAGTCGGCCGACGGCCGGCATTGCCAGGTAATGCGTCGCCATCACCAGGGCGGGCAGGCGTGCCAGGACGAACCGGCGGAGTCGGCGGAGCACATACCACTCCAGCCGCAGCCGGGCCCGCTCTTGCCATCGACGCCGCCGGCCGACCGGGCGATTCATCAGCCGGTAGCCCAACCCGTAGAGCCGGGGGAACTTCGTGACGGCCAAGCTGTAGCCGCCCGCGTACAACAGGCGGTGCCAGCCGGGAACGAACCCCAGGGCGTCGGCGAACTCCGTGGGCACGGAAGGCTCGGCCAGGCGCAGGGCCTCCATGACGGCGGCGGCGGCCTGATTGTGACCGGCCCCGACCGATGAACTCAGGAAGATCACTCGTTGAGGGAGTTGTGAGCTATCCCGGCCCATGGTGTTTGTCTCGTCCGGCATCTGCCGCTCACCCCCCCTGCCAGCCGCCTCAGGCGCTCGGCACGCGGACGGTAGGGGCTGTCCGGGGCACTGGCGACCAGCTTGAAGTATTCCACGGCGGACTTGAGTTTTCGCCGCCGCCAGGCGGGCTTGTCGCCCAGCCGCAGCGCCAGCCGACCCAGCTCGTAGTTGGCCGCCACCGCGCCGTCGTTGGCCTCGGCGGCGACGGCCGCGAGGGCCTCGGCCCGGGCCAGCTCATCCCGCACCGCCATGGCCGCCCGGAATCGAAAATTGTCTGCCAGTCTGGTCTTGCCGGCCCCCGCGGCCAGGGCCTCCAGCCGGCGCGCCGGCACGGCGAAATCCGGCCAGAGCCTCATGTACTCCGCCAGCGCCCGCACATCCTCCGCCGAGCCGGTCAGCACGCGGTTGGCCTCCATCAGCCAGACCACCTGCCGGATGCGCTCCAGGGCCTGACGGTAGTACTCCATGCCGGGCAGCGACTCCATGGGCACGAAGACCCGTTCCCACAGGCTCGGCGTGACCGGGGCGGTGAAGTCTTCCAGTTGGGTCATGGCCGTGTGCAGGTGCTCCCAGCCCTCCTTGATGCGTTCCTGGCGGAGGGCCACTATCCCCAGCCTGTACTGCGCCACCAGGGCCTGTGGGGAGTCCGGGAACCGGTCCACCAGGTCGTACCACGCCCCGGCCGAGGGCTCCGAGGGTCCGGTGTAGGTCCACCGCGTCAGGCCCCTGCGGAGGGCCTGCATGTCCGGTTCGAGGTCCTCCAGCGTGGCCAGCACCCACATCACCGCCGCCCCGCGCGGGCTGTCGGGATAGCGCCGCAGGAAGCGCTCACAGCGTGCCCGCAGCTCGGCCCGGCGCAGCTCCATTCGCGCCAGGGCCTGGGCGGCCGGTGCGGGAAGGCCGGGCCGGCTCGCGGCGCTCGTCGGGGCCGCCGCACCAGCCGGGGGCAACTCGAACCTCCCCGCCGGCAGCAACTTCTCTGAGGCCACCACACCCTCCACCAGGGCCGCGTACGCCAGCTCCGAGCGCCCCACCATGGCATGGAACAGCCACACCGGCGCGGCCACCAGCACCAGCAGCGCCGGCCAGATCACCCCCGGGCGATAACGCGTCAACCTGGCCAGGGCCAACACTACCGCCGCCGCCAGGACCACGGACACGAAGGCCACCACGAAGGGTAGTTGGAAGACCAGCCGCTGGAACGCCGACAGCACCCGCCGGGGCTCCGGCGAGATGAACAGGAAGTACACGATCAGGTACACGCCCAGGGCCGAAGACAGCCCCAGCAGCAGCGCCAGGAAGGGCAGGTCGCTCCTGAGTCGCGTGTGCCCGGCCACGATGCACCCCAGGGCAAGACAGGCCGCCAGCATGGGCGCGTGGGCAAAGGCCGCCAGCACCAACACGAACACCGCCGAGACCCACAGCCGATACAGCACCGCCACCATCAGCGGCACAAATGCCACCACCCCCAGCACCAGTCCCGTCACCACGATCATCCAGGGATGGGAATAGATGCTCGGCGGCCGGATGAGGATCTCGCTGAGCGGCACGGCCAGCGCCCTGCGCATCCCCGAGAGGCTGAAGTCATACCAGCGTCCGGTCGTCAGATAGTACAAGAACGCGCAGGCCGCCATGAAACCAAGCAGGTTCGCCCCCACGAAGAACACCCCGCGGAAGGTGCTCGTCCGCCGCAGCAGGGGCATGGCCCCGCGCCGCCGGCCCAAGAGCCTCCGGGCTGACCCATCTGCCTCACTCACGGGGGCATTCTACGTCCCCCCGGCCGGCGCCGTCCACCCGACCTGCCCGCCATGGCCCGCCACCACAGTCCTACGGGGCCTTCAGGCACGCCTCCACCAGCTCGCCGATGCGGGCGGTGGCCAGGCACAGGCAGGTGTCGGCCCCGCCGTAGTAGATCATGAGTTCCTCGCCGTCCTCGGAGGGTATGGCTGCACAGGCGAAGCACACATTGGGCACGTCGCCGACGCGCTCGTACGTCTCGCGAGGGCTGAGCAGATACTCCGCGGGCCGGGCGATGACCCGCGTGGGGTCTTCCAGGTCCAGCAGAGCCAGGCCCAGGCGGTACACCAGCCCGTTACAGTACGGCGTGGTGCCGTGGTAGATGACCAGCCAGCCGGCCTCGGTCTTCACCGGCGGGGCGCCGGGTCCGATCTTGCCGCGGTCCCAATGGAAGCGGCGCGACTCCATTATGTTCCGGTGCATGCCCCAGAAGACCAGGTCAGGCGAGTAGCTCACCCAGATGCCGCCGCGCTGCTGGGTGCCGAAGGGACCGCTGTAGGGCCGGTCGAGCCGGCAGTACAGGCCGTTGATCCTCTCAGGGAACAGCACGATGTTGCGGTTGTCCGGCTCGGCGATGAGCTCCATCTTCTCCCAGTGCTTCAGGTCGCTGCTTCGCGCCAGGCCCACCTGGCAGCCGAAGCGATTCTCCGCGGCGTAGGTGACGTAGTAGGTGCCCTCGATCTTGGTGATGCGCGGGTCGTAGATGGCCTCCTCGTAGGTCAGCTGCGGCTCGGCGGTGGGCACCAGCAACACCTCGTCGGTGACCTGGAACTCCAGGCCGTCGGGACTCTCGGCGTAGCGGATGGACTGCGTCCCGTCGCACCTCTCGACCCGCAGCAGGGCCACGACCTTGCCTTCGTGGCGAACCAGGGCGGAGTTGAACACCGAGCTCGCCCCGCCGGGAATGTCGCTGGCCGTCAGAATCGGATTGTCCGGATGGCGATGAATGATCTCTTCCAACATGGCCCGTTCTCGCCGGTCTTGAAAGACCTTCACAGTGGCTCAGCCCGGTTCCCGTCCCGCGACGGCTCACCGCCGCGGAACGCCAAGACCGGGCGTCGCTGCGTCCTGCGGTTCGAGCAGACGCATCCGGCGGCGCCGGCGACCGGCC
>MVCS01000164.1 GCA_002049885.1 Planctomycetales bacterium 4484_123
GAGGCCGCATCGGCCACGGCCGCCCGGTGCGAGTCGGTCATGCCCGTGGTGCCGGTGACCAGGGCGATGCCCCGGTCCCTGGCCACGCCCAGCCAGTGCAGGGTGCCCTCGGGCGTGGAGAAATCCACGATGACATCCGGGCTGCCCTGGAGGTGCTCACTGACGGCCACGCCCATGGCGCCGGCCCCGCAGAGGCTGCCGAGGTCGGCCCCCAGTGCCTCGTGACCGCCGGCCTCCATGGCGGCCACCAGCTCGAAACGCCTATCGCCGGCGGCCAGGGCCGCCACCCGCCGGCCCATCCGTCCCGCCGCACCCGCAATGGCTAGCTTGATCACGGCCGCATTCCTCCCCAGCCGGGAGACTGATAACAGAAAACCGAGCTCGCGTTCCTGACTTCGAGTAGGCACCTCCGGGCCAGCGCGACATGCATCATGGAGAAGATACCACTTCGCCCTCTCTGGCGAACTGGGCGATCATCGAATCGCCGCTTTCCCACTCCGCCGGCGTCATGGCGACTGCCTCTACTGGCTGCCATATCTCGCACAGGGCATCGGCGAGGATCTCGATTCGTTCCCAATATCCCTTTCCCTCGAAGTCCTCCGAAACGACAACCAGATCAATGTCGCTGCCCTCGTGGGGTTCGCCTCTGGCCCAGGAGCCATAGAGAACAATCTTGCGGGGCAGCACGCCCCTGGCACGCAGGGCCCTGTCGTAGTCTCGTACGATTTTCAAAACTGTCGCCTTATCCATTCCAGTACCTCTCTGGACCGCGCCAGGAGTTCTTCAGCCGCGGCCTGGGTGTAACTGCTCTGGAGGTCAACCAGGGTGTCCGGGTAACGGGTGGCGGGCTGGGCCTGGGTCAGGGTGGCCAGCACCATGTCGGCGCCCGGCTCGGGCTTTATGCCGATTGCCTTGAGCAGGAATATCAAGTTGTGCGTCCTGGGCGGAACCTTGCCCAGCCTCGCCCGATACAGTCCCTTCAAGGCCTTTTCGAGCGACAAGTGGCACATGAATACCACGTACGGATACCTGCCGGCCCGGAGCAGCGCCTCGGCGGTCTCCATATCGTAATCCGCCTGCTTGAGCCACTCCTCATGGGGCTTGCCGGTCACTCTTGGCCCTCAATCTGTTGATTGGCGGATCGACGGCGGTCGCCAGTTGCGCCCGCCGGAAGCCTACTGCCCCGCGCCGAGCCCTTCAATGGCCTGGCATATCTGCTCGATGTCGTCCACCACGCGCACGGGCCGGTTGGCGAAGGTCCGCGGCCCGCGGGCGTCCTTGCCCGGCTTGTAGCGGCCGGTGTGATATCCCACGGTGGCGTCAGGGTCCTTGAGGGGATGGCCCGTCAGCACGCAGACGACGCGCTGGTTCCGGCCCACGACGCCTTCGGCGATGAGGCGCCTCAGTCCGGCCACGGAGGCAGCCGAGGCCGGCTCGCAGCCCAGCCCACACCGGCCCACCTGGGCCTTGGCGTCCATGATCTCGCTGTCGGGCACGGCCCGGACCACGCCGTTGCAGACCTCCAGCGCCCGGAGGCACTTGGCCGCGTTGACCGGCCTGGCGATCTCGATGGCCGAGGCGATGGTGCTGGCCCGGCGCTCGGTCTGGTCCTGCCACTGCCAGTCCTCGGCGATGGCCTGCCGGTCGTAGCTGCCGGCGTTGAAGGTCAGGTGCTTTTGGTTGACCAGCCTGTCGAGCGTGTCGGCACCGGTGGAGTTGATGACCGCCAGGCGGGGGATGCGGTCGATCAGGCCGAGTTCCTTCAGTTCGGCGAAGGCCTTGCCGAAGGCCGAGCTGTTGCCCAGGTTGCCCCCGGGGACGATGATCCAGTCCGGCACCTCCCAGTGCAGGGCCTCCAGCACGCGATACATGATGGCCTTCTGGCCTTCCAGGCGGAAGGGGTTGACCGAGTTCATCAGATACAGGCCGCAGCGCTCGGCGGCCAGCTTGACCTGCCGCATGCAGGCGTCGAAGTCGCCCTCGATCTCCAGCGTGTGGGCGCCGTAGTCGAGGGCCTGGGCCATCTTGCCGAAGGCGATGCGTCCGGCCCCGACGAAGACTATCGCCTGCATGCCGGTGTGGGCGGCGTACAGGGCCATGGACGCCGAGGTGTTGCCGGTGGAGGCACAGGCCACGCGCCGGGCCCCGACCATGCGGGCATGGCTGAAGGCCGCCACCATGCCGTTGTCCTTGAACGAACCGGAGGGGTTCAGGCCCTCGTACTGGAGGAACAAGCCGTCCCGGGCCGCCCCGGCGTACTCTGCCACCGCCGGATTGGGCTGGCAGATGGTCTGGCCCTCGCCCAGGGTGACCTTGTGGCGGTCGTCGCAGAAGTTCAGCAGCTCGCGAAAGCGCCACACGCCCGAGAAGTCCAGCGGTCGGTCCCTGCTGGCCCAGCGCGACTCGAAGGCCCGCAGCGAGTCCGGCACCGGCAGCCTGTCCCAGTCGTAGCGCACGTCCAACAGGTCCCCGCAGGCCGGGCAGGCCGCCAGCACCTGTTCTATACCGTAGGTCGCCCCACAGCGGGCGTCGATGCACTGTTGATAGACCGCTTCAGCCATCTTCACGTTCCTGGCGGACCGGGTTCGTGAGGTCCGTTTTTACCATGGTCCATCCCGGCCACCGTTGTGTCGTTCGCGCTCAGTGGCCCGGCGAAGGACGTCCCTTTCCCGGCGACTAAGCGCCCCGATGCCCTCGCGCCGGACCTTGTCGAGGATGCGATCGACCTCCTGGCGTTCTTCCTGCTCGCGTTGGACCTTCCTGCGCCAGCGGCCGGAGCCCCGGCCGCTGGCGCCTCCCGTCCGCAGCCGCCAGATTCTCGGCTCCAGGTACACCCACAGCGCCCCGGCAACGGCCCCGCCCAGATGGGCGGCGTGCGAGATGCCCCCGCCGCCCAGTCCCACCCCGCGGACCTCGGCCAGCACGGAGTAGGCCGCTATGCCGATGAAGAGAGCCGCGGCCACCCGGATGCTCATGGGGAAGAACAGCACGATTACGCGAATCTGCGGGTACAGGATCGCACAGGCCAGGATAACCGCGAACACGCCGCCGGAGGCCCCCACCAGCAACGTGTGCGGATTCCAGCCCAGGCCGTAGCTCATCACCAGATGGGCCACCCCGCCGGCCGCCCCGCAAAGCAGGTAGAAGACCAGGAATCGCCGGGGCCCCCAGGTCAGCTCCAGGTACATCCCCAGGAAGTACAGGCCCAGCATGTTGAAGAACAGGTGCATCCCCCCGGCGTGCACGAACTGGAAGGTGATGAAACGCCAGGGCTGCCTCCACCAACTCGCCGCCGAGAGCCCCAAGTGCCTGGCCATGCCCTGCCAGAACAATCCCAGCACCAGCACCGCGATGTTGGCTATCAACAGCCCGGCAACCACCCGTCCGGGCCGGGGCAACCCCAGGCCCGGCGAGGGCCGATACCCGCCCCCGCCCCCGCCACGCATGTATGGTCGGTCATAGATGCCCATTCAGTCATGCCCCCGCAATCGCCACAAGGCATAGGCGGCGATGGTCTTGGCGTCGTGCACCTCGCCCGCGGCGATCATGCCTCGCAGCCGATTCAGCTCCACCCGCACAGGCTGGATGTGCTCGTGGGCCTCCAGGGCCTGGAGGTCAGAGGCCAAAAACACGTGCAGGTACTCGGTCAACAGGCCCGGACAGGAGTAGAAGCCCCCCAGCCGCTCCAGCCGGCCGGCGACGTAGCCGGTCTCCTCGGCAAGCTCCCGGGCCGCGCACTCCTCCGGCGTCTCGGCGGGCCTGTCCAGCTTGCCGGCGGGGAACTCCCACATCTCCTCGCCCACGGCGAACCGCTCGTTGCGAATCAGCACCACTCGCCCGCCTTCCAGCAGTGGCACGATTACGACCGCGTTGTCCATCTCCACCAGGTCGCGTGGGACGACCTCGCCCTCGGAGGTTTCGAGACCTACCTTGCAGACCCGGCAAATCGCACCGGCATAGACCGGCTCACTTGAGACAATCCGACTGTCCATGGCGGCCATTATAAGTGAATCGACCACACGCCGCGACGCCGTGAGGCCATTCGGTCCTCCGTGTCGTCTCCGGAATCTCTCGCGTCCGTCTGGCCCCTCGGCCGACGGTGTGGATTTGCATCGGCGCCGGCGGCGGGCATAATGTGCCGGCATCACGATTGCGGGAGACCACCATGGGCCGATTGATGGTTAGCATCAGTGGCGTTCGGGGCGAGGTGCCGGAGGTGCTCACGCCCCGCGTGGCCGAGGATTTCGGAGCGGCCTTCGCCGCCATGCTGGGGCCGGGCAAGACGGTCGTGCTGGGCCGGGACACGCGCAGCAGCGGTCCGGCGGTGCGGGACGCGGTAACTGCCGGGCTGACTGCCGGCGGGTTGGACGTGGTGGACCTGGGGGTGGTCTCCACGCCCGGGGTGGCCCTGATGACCAAACGCCTGGGAGCCGACGGCGGGGTGGTCATCACCGCCAGCCACAATCCCCTGCCCTACAACGGCATCAAGTTCCTCTCGCCGGAGGGCCTGAGCTTACCGGCCGGGCAGGGCCAGCGTCTGAAGGCACTCTGGCAGGCCGGCCAGTTCAGCTCGGCCGGGGCGCCCGGCAAGGTCAGGGCCAACGACCAGACCCATCAGGTTCACGTCGAGGCCGTCTGCGACATTCTGGATACCGAGGCCATCGCCAGCCGGCGCTTCAAGGTCGTGCTGGACAGTATCAACGGGGCCGGCATCGTCGGCAGCAAGCTGCTGCTGGAGCGGCTGGGCTGCGAGCTGGTCCACATCAACGACGACCCCGAGGCCGATTTCGCCCACCGGCCCGAGCCGCTGGCGGAGAATCTCACCGGCCTGTGCGAGGCGGTCCGGCGGGCGGGTGCGGCCATCGGCTTCGCCCAGGACCCGGACGCCGACCGGCTGGCCATCGTGGACGAGACCGGCAACTATATCGGCGAGGAGTACACCCTGCCGTTGACGGCGGCCTTCGTGTTGCGCCACCGGCGCGGCGACCTGGCCACCAACCTCTCCACCTCGCGGATGATGGACGCCGTGGCGGAGCGGTTCGGCGTGAAGCTGCACCGGGCGCCGGTGGGCGAGGCGAACGTGGCCGCCCGGATGGTTCAGGCCAACTGCGTCTTCGGCGGGGAGGGCAACGGCGGGGTGATGGACCCGCGCGTGGTGATCGTCCGCGACAGCTTCGTGGGAATGGGCCTGATGCTCAACTACCTCGCCGAGAGCGGCAAGACGGTCAGCGCCCTGGCCCGCGAGCTGCCCCGGTACGAGATGATCAAGCAGAAGTTTCCCTGCCCCGTCGGCCAGGCCGAGAGGGTCCTGGATGCGGTCAAGGCCGCCTTTGCCCGCCAGAGCGGGGCGCGGTTCAACGAGGAGGACGGCATCCGCGTGGACCTGCCCGAGGGATGGGTGCACGTCAGGCCTTCCAACACCGAGCCCATCATCCGCATCACCGCCGAGGGCACGCCCGGCGGGCCGGCTCGTGCCATCGCCGCCGAGGCTCAGAGGCTCGTGCAGGAGGCCCTCGAGGCCTGAGCCGCCGGGGGCGGTGGAGTATCCGGCCCGGGAGCTGGCGG
>MVCS01000020.1 GCA_002049885.1 Planctomycetales bacterium 4484_123
TCGGCCGTCGAGCTGTTCAACCCCTACGGCGCCGACCTGACACTGAAGAACTACAAGGCCAAGTGCGGCAGCAGCACGGTGAGCCTGGACGGCAAGACCATCAAGGCCGGCGGGTATCTGGTCATCTATTCCAGCGCCGCCGTCCAGGTACGCGCCGGGGCGGAGAAGGTCATGATGTCCGGCCTGGACTTGGCCGAGCCCTGCGAGATCCTCCAGACCGTGGGCACCACGGACGTGAGGATCACCGTGGCCGAACTTCCCGAGCAGCTTGCAGACCCCAACCCCAACGATGAGAACGCCAAGTGCGTGTACGTCGTGTACCAGCGCGACGATCGGCCCGTCCATGCCCGATACAGCCTCCTGCGGTACAAACGCATCTTGAAGGACGGTGCCACCAACGAGGACGACGCCCAGCACACCCACGATTACACCAACACCGACGACGGCAACAGCAATTCCACCACCTCCAACCTGGGCGCGGCCAACGACAAGGTCGGCAACGCCTTCAACGTCGTGCCGCCCACGCCCGTGTACGTCCGCAATGGCGGGTTCATCAACGTCGGCGACGTGCTCCGGTTGTTCTACATTGGTCCCACGCCCGAGGCGTCATTGGAGGAACAGCTGACCGGCATGCTGGATACCCCTGGCATCGACGAGCGCGGCAAACTCTCACTGGGCCGGTGGGACGTGCCCGACCTGGCCGCCCTCAAGAACAAGCGCTACATCTGGTTCAACAGCATGGGCCAGCCATTCACCCCGCCGGGCGACTACGTGCCGAAGCTGCCCGTGGCCTGCCTGTTCAGCGAGTTCCTGACCGTCAACAACCCCGCCGATGACGGGGTGGACAACAACCGCCGCGGCGGCACTGACGATCCCACCGAGAAGACCATATATGGGCAGCTCAATATCAATACTGCCACGCTGGACGCCATAAAGTGCCTCTTCCCGCTGTCCTACTTCGGCGGCAATGCCGACCAGGCCGACCGAGTCGCCCGGGCCATCCTCGATTATCGCAAAGCCAAGGCCGCCGGCGACCCCCTCCGGCCCTGTTTCGCCACCGCTGGGGAGGTGCTGATCCCCATCCGCTCCGCCATCGCCGCCAACAACGATTACGACGACGGCGACCCCACGCATCCCAGAAAGCCCAACTACAAAGTCGCCGACATCGACCCAGCCACGAACAAGCCCACCAGCGACGATGGCTTCACTACCGGCATCCAGGGCGGGCTGGCTAACTACCAGATACTCTACAATCGTATCAGCAACATGATCACCGTCCGCTCTGATACCTACGCCGCCTACATCACGGTCGGCTGGCGGGCCTGTGTTGCCAAGACATCGCCCTTCGCCAATGCGGGTCTGAGACAAGAGTTTCGATGCTCACGCGGCAGGGGGCTTCAGCCTTCCGCCAGGAGACGGCGTGCCTCTTCGACCAGGGCGGGGACGATCTGCGCCAGCGGAACCGTGCGGACGCGCCGACCTCGACGATAGATGGTTGCCCTGCTTTTCCCGCAGCAGGCAGCTGCGTCCACTCCTTCGGCCTCGCCCGGGCCGTTGACGACACAGCCCATCACCGCCACCGTCAAGTGCTCCCTCACGTCCGCCAGCTCGGCCCCGACGGCCTCGGCCAGGGCGTTCACGTCGGCCCGTGTCCTGCCACAGGTCGGGCAGGCGATCACCTCCACGCCCTCGCGCTGCCGCAGCCGGAGCGACCAGAGCAACTCCTTCGCCGCAGTCACCTCCGCCATCGGGTCGCCGGCCAGACTGATGCGAACAGTGTCGCCGATGCCCTCGGCCAGCAGGGCCCCGACCGCCACCATCGAGCGCACCAGCCCCGTTCGGGCCGTGCCCGAGTGCGTCAGACCCAGGTGCAACGGATAGTCGAATCGCCCGGCCAGTATGCGATTGACGGCCACGCAGGTGACCGCATCCCTGCTCTTGGCCGACAGCACCAAGTCCTCGAAGCCCTCCTCGTGGAACGGCTCCAGGTATGCCTCCAGGGCCTCGGCCATAATCCCGGCCGCCGGCCCGCCGTCACGACGTCGGCCCGCCTCGCTGCGGTGCACCGAGCCTTCGTTGACGCCCACGCGGATGGGAACCCCGGCGGCCCGGCAGGCGGCGATGACCTCCCGCACCTGCCCGCGGTCCGCCAGCGTGCCTGGGTTGAGCCTTATCTTCGCTACACCGGCTTCCACGGCCTCCAGTGCACGGCGGAAGTGAAAGTGCACGTCGGCCACGATGGGCACCGGCGAGCCTGCCACGATCTCACGCAGCGCCGCTGTGTCGGCCCTCGTGGGCACGGCCACCCGGACGATATCGCACCCGGCCGAGGCCAATGCTCGCACCTGCCCCAGCGTCGCGGACACGTCGGCGGTGGCCGTGGTGGTCATGGACTGGATGCTCACCGGCGCCCCACCGCCGATGACCACCGACCCCACCTGGACCGGTCGGCTCGCCCTGCGTTGAATCTGAGGATATTCCACAGTGCTATTCTACGACACGCGGAAGCGGCCTTGAACGAGCAGGTGAGCAGAACCGCCCAAAGGCCTGGCGCGGCCTACTTTCCCGCCAGCCGGCGCTGGCGATTCAGCAGCGAAGAACGATGAATGAGGTAGTAATCACGCAGCACCCGACACTGCCAGTAGCGCACGGCCGCCGGGCCCGCGAGATAGAACGGCGGCAGCTCTGGGGCAACGGCGGCATACACCCGCGCCATGAGCCGGCCGGTGAGGTACGAGTCCGCCTCCGCCGGGTCGAACTCGACCGCAGCGAGCACGCGGTCGAAACCCTCCGGGTCGCCCGCCAGCAACAGGGCCGTCAGGGCCCGCCGCTTGGGAAAGGTATCCGAGTAGGAAAGCGTGCGGATGTCGCGGGCGAAATCCCGCCGGCCTAAGATTACCAGCGCACAGCAATAGCTGCCGGCCACGAATGGGTCGCGCTCCGGGCCGTACAGCCCGCCCCGCAGTCTGGCCTCGATAAGCCTGCAGACCTCGCCGGCCCGACCCGTCCGGCGGGCCAGGAGCGCCAACAGCACCGCCCCGACCGAACGCACCGCCCTGTCGTACTCGTTGGGCCCAAAGAGCGCCAAGGCCACCCGCTCAGCCCCCGGCAGAGGTACACGCGACAAATGCCAGGCAAGGTAGTCCCCCGCCAAGTAAGTTTCCGAGCTGCACACCGCCCGCAGCGCCTCCAGGGTCTGGGGCGAGTCCGGCGCCAGCCTATACAGGGCCACCGCGGCGGCGGCTGCTGGCACGGGCGCCCGAGAGTCATCGGCCGCGGCACGAAGCAGGGCCAGCGTCTCGTCGTGGCCAGCCGCGGCCGACGACCGGCCCAGGGCCTCTGCCGCAAAGATCATCGCCAGCGACGTGCCCGGATGCCAAAGCTCCCTCAGGACCTTCCTGAAGAACGAAGCGGGCATTCCCAGCCGGCGTGCGGCGTCCACGGCCGCAGCCAGCGTCACCGCCTCCCCCATTGTCAGTTCCTCTTTCCGAGCAATCATGCCGTCCACGACGGCCGCGATGCGAGGCTTGGCGTCGGCCAGTCCCGCCCGCCCTGCCAGGACGAAGGCCATCGCCGAGGGAATGCGGTTCGTCCCGCCGGAGCCGGTCGGGCAAGCCAGGGCGGCCCGCGCCGCCTCCACTATCAGGTCCCGCTCAAGCAACCCCGCCGCACAGAGCAATTGGTCCACCTCCGCTGCGGAGCCCGTCGGCAGCAGTTCCTTGATACGATCGACGATCCGCCGGCCATGGGCCCTGGGGGCCAGCTGGGCCAGTGCATACGCGGCCGCACACATCAACGGGCCGGATCGATGCCGATCGAATATTGCGGCTATGGCCGGGACATGCCTGCTCTGTCCGGCCAGTGCGGCCGCCAGTGCCGCTTCGGCCCGGACCGCTGCCTGGCCGTCCCCCAGCAGGGCCGAGAGGGTCCGTTCGTCGCCCAGCTTGGCGGCCAGTACCGCTGCTGACTGACGCACCTCGGGAGAGACATCGTCCGCCGCCAGCGCCAGGGCCCGGCGGACATGGGCGTTGTCCCGCCCACTGAGGATCAACTGACCCAGCCAAAGCAGGCGCCGATGGACCGTCTCCGGCCCCTTGCCCTTGGCCAGGGCCAGGTTGACAACGGCATACCGGTCCAATTGCTCATCTGTGCGGTAGGGGGCCTTGAAACGCCCGGCTTGGATCAGGACCTCGGCGATGGCCGCGAATTGTCGGTCGTCGGCCTCGTCGAGCTTGCCTTCCAGCAGCCGGAGCAACTCCGGGCGCTTCGGCGCCACGCGCTGGGCCCAGAGGATGCCCCGATGACGCTGGGTGGCATCGGGCGAGCCCAGCAGGCCGAGGATCTGGCGGTCGCGCAGCACCGGCCAGACCAGCCATGCCGCCCCCACGCCGCTGATGGCCGCCAAGGACAGCGTGATTGCGCGCCGTTGCCACGGGTGCTGCCGGAAGTAGTGCAGGACCGCCCGCATGATGCCATTGAGTCTAGACCCTGCGCAGCTCCGTTTCAACTTCGCCAGCCGAACGCGCGGCCGGGCCAGGGCTGGCCAGACTCCCAGGCCGCCCTTACTGGGGCCGGCGAGGCCGGGAGAAGGCGCCGGGACCAGCGGGAAACGTTTTGGGCTGGCATCTCAGGAACTTCTGGCGCATCCTTATCAAGGGCTGCGGTGCGGCGGGTGACCGGCGAAGGAGCGGACCGATGGCGGAAGTGGTCTTGACTGACGTCACCAAGGTCTTCCCCCCCGACGTGGTGGCGGTGGACAGAATGAACCTGCACATTCAGGACAGGGAATTCATCGTCCTGGTCGGCCCCAGCGGTTGCGGGAAGAGCACGACGCTGCGGATGATCGCCGGGCTGGAGGAGATAACCGAGGGCGAGATCCGCATCGGCCAGCGTGTCGTCAACGACGTGCCTCCCAAGGACCGCGACATCGCCATGGTCTTTCAGAACTATGCGCTGTACCCGCACATGACCGTGTACAAGAACATGGCCTTCGCCCTGAGGATGCGGAAGTACCCGAAGCGGGAGATCGACGCCCGCGTCCGCGAGGCCGCCAGGGTGCTGGGCATTGAGGAGCTTCTGGACCGCAAGCCCAAAGCTCTCTCCGGCGGCCAGCGGCAACGGGTGGCGGTGGGGCGGGCCATCGTCAGGCAGCCCAAGGCCTTCCTGTTTGACGAGCCGCTGAGCAACCTTGATGCAAAGCTGCGGGTGGAGATGCGGGCCGAGCTGAAGAGGCTACACCGCCAGCTCCAGACGACGACCATCTATGTGACCCACGACCAGGAAGAAGCAATGACCCTGGGCGACCGCATCGTGGTGATGCGCGACGGCGTGGTGCAGCAGGTAGGGGCACCGCTGGAGGTATATGAGGCACCTGCCAATCGCTTCGTGGCCGGCTTTGTGGGCACCCCGCCGATGAACTTCATGGCCGGCCGGCTGGTGGCCGAGGGCGGAGGGCTGCACTTCGACGAGGGCAGCTTCCGCATTCGCCTTGCCGCCGCCCAGGCTCAAGCCCTGGGCGAGTGGGCGGGACGAGAGGTGGTGCTGGGCATCCGGCCAGAGGCCATGGGCACCAGCCCCCAGGGACGATTCGCGGGAGGAGACAACGCCGTGCCCGTTCGCGTGGGTGTGGTCGAGCCCCTGGGCGAGAAGATGGACTTGTACGTCTCCACCCCCAACCACCCCGACCTGGTCGCCCGGGTGGATGCCCAGCGCGATATCGAGGCCGGGCAGCAACTTCGGTTGTACCTGGACATGACGAAGGTGCACGTCTTCGCACCCGGCCAGGACGGAGCCAACCTGACCGCCCCGGCCGCCGCCGCGGTGGCCTGAAGCCCCGCACGGGGCCGGAGGCGAGGTCCCGTCGGCGCCCGTAGCTCAATTGGATAGAGCATCGGTCTTCGGAACCGAGGGTTGGGGGTTCGAGTCCCTCCGGGCGCGGTAGGGGGCCACAGGGGGCATTGCCGACGGCGGATCTGCGCCTTCATTGGGATGCCCGTGCTTTTGCGGTACATTATGCACGATGAGTATGCCGGCAGCAGGGTCATCAAGGCAGCCTGGGCGCGGTGCCACTGAAGAGGGCGGCCCGCCTTGCGCCGACCTGACGGTCTCCCACGCGGCCCGGGTGGTGAAGCGTGCCCTGAAAGAAGGGCTGTATGGGCTATCGGCCGGGCACGGTGGGCCACCGCCAGGGCAGTCCGAGGCGGTGCGCTCGCTCCACGCTGACCCCGCCGTCAATACTGCCCGCGGCAAGGACGCGGCCAAGCGGCTCGGGGCCGACGTGGTGGGCATCTGCCGGACCGATCCAGATTGGCTCTTCGCTCCCAACGGGGCCGACCGCGAGGTGTTGCCGGCCGATGGGTACGGTTACGCGGTCGTGGCGGCGGTGGCCATGGAGCGGGCAGCGATCGAAGGCTCACCGGGGCCCGTGCCGGCAGCGGCCACGTCAGTCGGTTAGATGCGCATGGCCGTTTGTGCTTCCGGGCTGAGTGTCTTCATCCGGCAGCATGGATACAAGGCCGTGGCCGCCGGGCCGATGAGGGCTCTTGGGCAGTGGGCCAGCGCCGCCGGGCGGACGTGCTGGCGGCAGCGGTGAAGGCCGGGGCGGGATAGACAGCCAGGGCCGGAACTTCCGGCTCGCCGGGCCGTTCCAACACATGACGGTTACCTTATCATGATCCGCGGGACTGTGGTGATTCTTCGGGCCGTCCTGGTTGCGGGGTCTTTGCTGGGCCCTGCCGGGCTGGCTTCGGCGCAGAAGGCCAAGCCGCCGGCAAAGACGCCCGCCCAGAAGGCAGCGCAGCTCTACAACTCGGCCATGAGCGCCCTGCGCACCCGGCAGTACGCCCAGGCCGAGGGTCTGCTTGCCAAGTACGTCAAGAGTTACGGCACGCACGAGTACGTGCCCGTGGGCTATCTCCAGTTGGCCGCCTGTCGCTGGCGGCTCAAGGACCACGAAGGCCATGAAGACGCCTTGGAACAGGTCATCCGCCGCTTCCCGCACTCCCCGGCTTGGTACATCGCCTATGCGGCCATGCTCAGCCGGGCCAAGACCGCCAAGGACAACGACGGCTACCTCACCAGGCTGGAGGCGATGGTCCTGCAGGCCGGCCAGGGGCCCTGGGACCTGCACACCGTGCTGGGCCGGCACTATGGCGAGTATCAACGCAACGAGTACCGCGGGCGCGATTTCTGGCCGGTCGATGACAGGCCCGGTGGGCGGCTGTCCAAGCCCGGCTGGGTGGTGGACCTCCTCTCGATGGCCGACACGCCCGAACGGGCCGAACGCGCCCTGAGGGCCCTGGCGAAGAACTTCAACAAGCTGGCCAAGGAACTGCCGCCTGACTGGCAGCACGTACATGTGGTTCTGCTCCGTCGTGCCGGCCAGGCCGAGCTGGCAGAGAAGGCCTACCAGGAGTACCTGGAGTCCTGGGGCCCCGACCCGCGTGGGATGCAACTGTGGCTGCTGAAGGTCGCCGAGGCCCGCGCCGCCAAGAACCCCGAGGCCATAGAGGCCGCCTACGAGGCCCTGCTGGAGCACTACGGGAGCTACGGCAGCCTGGCCGAGCCTTTCTATCGCTATCTCACCTGGCTGTACAGACGGGACAAGTACGAGCGTTTCACCCGGCGGGCGCGTGAGTTTCTCAAACGCTACCGCACCTCGGCGCGCTGGGGCTACGTGGTGGGCTATTGGGTGTCCATGGCCCAACGCGCCGCCAGTCGGAACGACATGGGCCGGATCCCCTCGACCCTCAAGATGCTGGAGGAGTTCTACCAGTCCAAGGACCCGCGCCTGCGGCGGCAGGGCCTGTTGTGGCAGATCGACCTGCTCCTGCGGCAGGGCAAGGAGGACGAGGCGGTCAAGCTGGCCGGGCAGCTCATCGAGCCGGACCAATGGTGCGCCGAGTCGTTGGCCGTCCTGAGCAAGTACGTTGGCCAGCACAGGGCCTTCCAGGCTGTCATCGACCGCGCTCGCCAGCAGTGGAAGATTCCCCTGCCGAACCCCACCTCCAAGGCCTTCCTGCTGCTGCACCAGTTGAAGCGCCGGCTAAAGGCCGAGCAGGCCCGCCACGCCGAGGAGATCGGTGAGGAGATGTTCTCCAAGTACCGCCAGGACGCCTCTACCATCGAGGCCGTCAAGTTGTTGGCGGAGTATTACTTCAAGAAGGTCCTGCCCGAGCCGCGGGACAAGTGGATGGCGCGAATGGTCCAGAGTTATCCCCGTCACCCGGACACACAGACGGTGCTGGGCTGGCAGATCGTCGCCGAGAACGCCGCCAAGCGATACGACCGCCTGGCCCTGGCCATCGATACCATGGAGCAGCGTTTCGGCGGCGCGCCGCGCCGGTGGTACTACCACAGACTGAGCTGCTACACCGCGGCCAACGACTCCGCGGGAGCCCTTGGCTACGTCAAGAAAGTGCACGGCCCGCTGGCGGCCGAGGGTGATGCCAGGGCGCTGATTGAGCTGAGCCGCTACGAGCTGTCGGCCATAGATGGTGCCAACTGCAAGGCCATCGGCGACTACTGGGTGGCAAAGGCCAAGGCCCTGGCCGGCACGCCGTCGGAGCTTTTCTGTCTGGCCAACGCCCTGTACGGCTACTACCTCACGCCGTACTACCAGGGCTACCGTCAGCGCGCCCAGTGGGACGAGGCCATGGGTGTCATTCAGTCGCTGCGAAAGCAGAAGCTCGACCCCGAACTGCACTGGCGGCTGGCATTCGCCGATGTGAACCTCCTTGCCCGGAAGGGCGACGGCGCCGCTGCCCTGAAGGCGCTGGAGGCCACCCTCAGGGATGACCAAACCTACCGCGACCTTAGTCGCCGGCTGGACTTCGCCGAACTGGGCTCGGCCTTGGGCAAGGGCAACCTCGTGGCCAAGGGCGAGGCACTGGCGAAGCGGCTGCGGCTCAGGTGTTTCACCACGCGCGATAGTGGCGCTATCGAATTGATGCTGGGGGCCATGTTCTACGCCCGCAAGCAGTACCCCGCCGCCGCGGAACACTACCTCAAGGTCGTCAAGTCCTGGCCCTTCCCGGCCCGCATGTATCCTTTCTTCCGCCGGGCCCTCTCCGCGATGCAGCAGGCGAGGATGCGGCGCTTCCCAGGCGGGTTCGAGGCCTATTTGCGGCGCATCGGGCGCGTGCAGGAACTGGTCCCGCCGCTGCTGTACGACGCGGGGCGCTACTATGCAGCCATCCGCAGCTCCGCCGCCCTGGCCATGCGAAAGAGGCTCACAAGCAGCTACCCCGCCAGCGCCGCCCACGACCGTATGGAAGAATACTTCAAGAAGCTCCGTCAGCAATTGCGGAAGAACAGGTAGTCCGCCCATGGCCCGCAGGTCGCGCGCGAGAATGCTTTGCATGGCACTGTGCCTGGCCTTGTCGGCGGCCGCACCGGCCGGGCCGCGAACCTGGCGCGACATCGCCGATACCGACGTCGACCGCTCCATGGCGGAAATCAAGCGCTACCTCTACGGCCAGCAGACCAAGCAGGGCAGCTTCCGCCACTACTGGTACGGCATCCCCTCCGGCGGCACCACCGCCATCGCCCTCTTCGCCCTGCTGGAGGCCGGCGAGCCGCCCTCGGACCCGCGCGTGGAGAGGGGCCTGGAAGCCCTGGTGAAGCTCAAGACCAACAATCTCTACGTCATCGCCACGCGGGTGATGGTGCTGTCGCGCCTGGCGCGGAATGCCAAGTATCGCAAGCAACTCGACAAGGACATGGCCTACTTGACGCGGACAGCCCTCCGGCACGGCGCCTGGGGTTACGGCGGGCCGGAACGCACCGGTGACAATTCGTGCAGCCAGTTCGCTCTGCTGGCACTGTGGGAGGCCGACCGCGCCGGACTGCGGATCAAGCCGGCGCTCGTTCGCAAGGTCGAGGCCACCTGGTTGGTTCGCCAGCGGCCCGACGGCGGTTGGACCTACGCCGGCCAGGGCGACGTCAACACGGCCTCCACCTTGACCATGACCACCGCCGCCCTGGCCAGCCTGTACATCTGCCAGGACGTGCTGGCCACCACCTGCGCCCCGTACCGCTACCAGAGCCGCGTGGACCGCGCCTGGACGTACCTGGCAAAGCACCTGAAGGAGGACTACTACCGCAACGGCTACCTTGCCTTTTGCGTGCAGCGGGTGGGAATGGCCAGCGGGCGCAAGTTCATCGCCGGCATGGACTGGTTCGCCGCCGGGGCGGGCAAGCTATGCGAGCCCAACCCATACGGACGGTCCTTCCGCGGGCGATGGGGGCCGGTAGTCCGGGCCTCATTCGAGTTGATCTTCCTGGCCCGAGGGCGGATCCCGCTGACCTTCAACAAGCTGGCGCACGGTGACGAATCGGATTGGAACTACCACGGGCGGGACCTCGCCCATTTCACCGAGTACATGCGCCGCGAGTACGAGCGGCCCCTGCGCTGGCAGATCGTCCGCATCACCGACGATGTCCGCATGCTGCTCGACGCCCCCATCCTGCTCGTCACGGGCGTCAAGGCCCCGACGTTCAGTGCCGGGCAATGGGACAAGCTCCGCCAGTACGCCCTCCGCGGCGGGACGCTGTTGTTCGTGCCCACGCACAACTCCAAGCCGTTCGCCGAGGCCGTCCGCGAACGTCTGAAAGGACTCTTCGGCCCAGACCGAAATCGAGTCGGCAAGCACTACCAACTGCAAAAGCTCGACGACGACCACGCCATCTACAGCGTCCACATGCAGATCCACGCTGGCAGCAAGTTTGCACCCATGTGGGGCGTCTCGGACGGCACCCGACTGCTGGCGGTGCTCTGCGAACGCGACCTGTGCTGCGCCTGGCAGCGTCGGGCCACCCGGACCTCTCGCCTGGACTACCACCTCTCGGCAAACTTCTTCATGTACGCCACGGGAGCAAGCCGGCTGCGGACACGCCTGCGTCCGGTGTTCGTCTCAAAGCCCGGCCCGGTCCGACACCACGCCAAGGTCGCCTGGCTCCGGCACGGTGGCAACTGGGCCTCGCAACCTTACGCGCTGGAATACCTATCCCAGAAGCTCACCGCCGAGAACCGCATCAAACTGGACGTGAGTGCTCCCCCGGCCATCACCGACCAGGCCCTCAAGAACCAGGACCTGGCCTGGATTGTCGGCTCGGAACCCTTCGAACTCTCGGATGAGGCCATCTCGGCCCTGCGGCGATACCTTGATGCCGGTGGAACCCTCTTCCTCAATGCCGTCGGCGGGGCCCGGGCATTCAACACTGCATGTGAGAAGACGATCAGGAAGATCCTGGGCGAACGGTACAGCCGGCCAGAGTATGCCATGCCCAGCTCGCCGCTGCTGACGGGCAAGTGCGGCGATTTCCGCGGCCCGGCCATCACCAAGCTGGAGCGCACCCGGGCATGGCAGCGGGCCTCGCGCGAGGCACCACGCGGGCCGCTGAAGATATACCGCCTCAAGGGTCGGGCCGCCATCATCCATGGGCCCTGGGGCATCCACGACACACTCGATGGACACACCGCCCACGACGCACGCAGCTATATGCCCCGCAGCGCCCGGGACCTGGCCGCCAACGTGCTGCTGTACGCGTTGGCCAACCGCATCAAGTGAAGATGCGAAGGCGCAGGTCCCGCCGTGGGAGCTGGCTGGCCACGGCG
>MVCS01000021.1 GCA_002049885.1 Planctomycetales bacterium 4484_123
AGGGGATCTTGTCATGTGCATACGCTGCCCCACGATTCTCGCAGTTGCTCTCGTCGTCGCTTTCCAGGCGGCTTCTCCGCCGCCGGCCCGGGCCGGACAGTGTGGCGGGGGCGGTCCTGTGGTCGCTGCCGGGTGCCGGTTCGACTACAGGACGATTGACCGGACCCTGAAGGAGCCGAAGTACGGCTCGGCCAGGCCGGCATACCGGTTCCTGGCCTTCGGGCCGGAGGGCGAGTACGTGGTGGCCATGGTGGCCGACGAATCCAAGGGCACCGGCAGGGGGGTGGACGTGTTGTATCTGGACCTCAACGCCAACCACGACATCGCCGAGCCGGCCGAGCGCTTCGCGCTCAAGCGGCCCCGGCCGATGAAAAAGCTGCCCGGCGGGCGGGGCGACCTGGTGCTCATTCGATTGACGGCCTGGGGCGAGACGCTCGTGCCCAGCCGCAGACTCCCCGTGCCGGACCCGAAGCTGCGATACTTGCTGTCCGTGGCCAACAACTCCCTGCTGGTGAGGGGTGGACTCGCACCT
Organism: Planctomycetales bacterium 4484_123; assembly: GCA_002049885.1. Classification (GTDB taxonomy): domain Bacteria; phylum Planctomycetota; class Phycisphaerae; order SM23-33; family SM23-33; genus MVCS01. The sequence goes on from MVCS01000021.1 coordinate 533, forward strand.
GCATACAGTTCTACCTCAACCGCAAGTGGACCTGGGGCTACTCCGCCTGGACGCTGGACGAGCCGGTGACCACGCAGGACTTCCTGGCGCTGCGGTTCTTCGGCAAGGTGTTCGTGGGTGCCGTGGCCGACCCGGAGATCCACACTCGCCGCTTCCACCGGGCGCTGTTTGCCCGCGGCCTGGCGGCGATGAATCGTCCCCGGCCCACGTTCATGTTCCGCACCGACATCTCCCGCCCGGTGGTCCAGGGCATCCTGCACGACGGGGTCGTCTCGGTGATGTACGTCAACAGCGGCCAGTTCGCCATGCCCCGGCTGATGCGGGGGCACAAGTGGCGCATGCCGTCTGTGCTGTATTGCTACGGGGCCTGCAACGCGGTGAACCGCAGCAATTGGGAGTCCGCCGCCTGGTGCCTGAAGGCCTATGCCCATCACTGCGACGGGGTGCTGCCCTGGCAGTCCCTGGGCCGGGCCGGGGAGGGTTTGTAGGCCGCTTTCAAGTCATCCTCGGGGGCGGCCGATATAGCCGCTGGGCGCCACAGGGTCGGTGGTCCATACAGCGCCCGGATTTCGGAGGCCGACTCATGCTGGCCCTCAGGGGCTTTGGCCCGGAGGCTGTGGAGCCCTCCTGCCCGCGCTCATTGCGCTCTGGCAGGGCGCAACGCGAGGCTGCCTGGGGTCGCCCGGGACGCGCGAAGCACTTCTCGCTCCAGCATTTCTGCGGCCTTGACCTACTCGCCCGGCCTCTAACAGCAAACGCTATCGGCGACGCTGGCCTGGACGCCGGGGCCTCGGCGCTGGGACCTGGCTGGGATCGTCAATCGGGCAGCAGCGCCGGTCCGGGGGGAGAGGAGAGACGCGATGCTGAAATTGAAGGTGGCGGTGCCGGTGACCCTGGTGGTTGCGGCGGCGGTCGTGGTGGCGGTGCTGGTGCGGGCGAACACGCCTCAGACGGCACCGGCGGCCCCGGAGGTCGGCCCGCTGTGCGGAGGGCGGTTCCGCACTTGCGGGCAGGGCTTCGCAGGCTATGGCTGGTCGGTGCGGCCGGGGACGCTGAAGGCTCTGACGGATGCCCTCAAGCCAATGCAACAGGCCCCCGCCGAGCCCGACATCACCTTTGTGTTCTACTCGGCCGGGCATAACCCCGAGGCCGTGGCAAAGGCGCTGCGCCGGCTGCCCGGCGGGTCGCGGCGCATGTGCGGATGGTCGTCTGACCGGGGGGTCATCGCCCCGGACGGATACCACGCCTCCCCCGACGGCGTGGTGGGGGTGCTGTCTTTTCGCTTGCCCGGGTTGCGGGCGGGAGTGGGCTCGGCCGAGTTCGACGAGACCGATTCCCCGGGCAGCAGCGCCGCCCTGGCCCTGCGTCGGGCCATACAGGATGCCGGCATGCAGCCCGGAGACAGCCAGCCACGCATGATCGTGATGTCCACTACCTACCACGGCTACGAGGAGCTGGTGTTGAAGGCTCTGGATGCCGAGACCGGCGGGGCGGTGCCGATCATGGGGGGTACGGCAGCGGGCAACCCGGCCAAGGGCCTTCCGCAAGGGGCCGTCATTGCCAACGGCAAGGCCCTGCGAAAGGGTCTGGTCATTTCTGTCTTCTATTCCGGCCGGCCCTTCCGGTGGGCCTTCCGCGGCGGGTTCATTCGCACCAGCAAATCGGGGCTTGTGACGGCCGTCGAGGCCAAGGGTCGCGTGATTCGCGAAATTGACGGCCGGCCGGCGCTGGACGTTTACGACGAGTGGTCCGGCGGCAGGGTGGCGGAGGCCATTCGCGCCGGCATAGACATGAACACCTTCACCGGCCTGTATCCCCTCTGCCGCATGCTCGGTTCGGGAAATGCCGCCCACAACCTGTTCGTGCATGTCTGGCCGGCTCCGGACGCCGCGGTTTCCAGGTCGCTGGTGGCCTCGGCCAGGGTCGCCGAGGGCGACGAAGTTTACTTCTCCGAGGGCAGTTGGAACATCCTGCTGAACCATATCGGTGCCCTGGCGCGCGATGCAAAGGCGGACCGCGCCGAGGTGCCCCTCGGAGCAGCGCTGTTTATTTGCTGCGAGGCGGTCTTGAAGAACATTCCTGCCCAGCAGCGAAACCAAATATCGTACCTCCTGAACAAGTCGCTGGGTGACGCCCCCTGGATCGGACCGTTCACCTGGGGCGAGCAGGGCAACTTCCCCGGGGTGGGTAACTACCATGGCAACGTGTTGACCAGCGTGACGCTGTTTCCCGGCTCCGCCGGTTGCTCGGAGTGATCCATGACGGCGGCTTGGAAAATCTATCTGCTGGTGCTGTGCTTCCTGGTGCTGTCGGTGGCGCTGCTGGCGGGCTTTCAGAGTCTGTACGATGCGCGGGACACGTTGAGACAGCTCAGGCACATGCACCGCCTTTACGCCAGGATCGCGGCCTCGCAGGTGGAGGCGGGCTACTACGAGAAGATTTGGCCCTTCGAGATGCTGGACGCCATATCCCATGACGACAACGTCGTGTTCTGGCGCGTCGCCGACGGCGAGGGCCGGACGGTACTGACCGACAAGCCGCTGAAGGCCCGGGCCGAGGAGACGCTGCTGCGGCCCGAAGTCGCCCGCGACCTCTCCGGGCCCACACTGGTCTCCGGCCCGGGTGGCCGGAGGGAGATCTGGATCGTCCCCATGCGCATGCGCACGGGGGGCGAGCCGTGGACCTTCCAGCTCTGCTTTCACACCAAGCGCATCCGGCAGCGCATACGCAGCATAATCGTCACCGACGCCGTGCTGGCACTGTGCATTTCCATAGTCCTGGTGCCCATATCCGTGGGGCTGACCCGGCGGTTCCTCCGACCGCTGACCTCGCTGACCGCGGCTGCGGACGAAATGACGCGGGGCAACCTGGAGGTCTCCCTGCCGCCGGCGGGGACGGACGAGATCGGCCGGCTGGTGCGAGCCTTCCAGGCCATGGTCAACGGCATCAAGGCCAGGGACGCCGAGATCCGCAGGAAGCTGCACGCACTACAGGAGGCCAACGAACGCATCCGCCAGGCCCAGGCCGAGCTCGTTCAGTCCGAGAAGATGAGCATGCTCGGCCAACTGGTCGCAGGCGTGGCCCACGAGATCAACACCCCCACGGGGGCCATCCTGAACGTCTCGGTAGACGTGCCGGAGCACATCCGCGGCCTGGCGACGGCGGTCTCTGACGTGGCCCGGTTGCCCGTCGAGACGCGACAGTGGCTGGCGGCCATCGCCGAGCGGCTGCTGGAGTCGGAGGTGGTGGCCGAGTCCCAGGCGCGTGCCCGGCGGCGCGAGCTTCAGCGCCAGCTCCGCCGGGCCGGCGTCAGCGAGCACCGCCGCTTGGCCGGCGTGCTGGCGGAATGCGGGCTGGGATTGGCGGAACAGGACCGGTGCTCGCTGGAGCGGCTGTCGGATCCGACCGTGCTGTCCTTTCTCGATCACCTGGTGGCGCTGCGGAAGGCCTCGGAGATATCCCGTGTCAGCGCCGAGAAGATCGCCCGCATCGTCCGCGCCCTGCGCTACTACAGCCGGCCCGACCAGGGCGAGCGTTTCGACATCGACATAAGGGAGAGCATAGACAACACGCTGGTGATCCTTCAGAACCGCATCAAGCATGTGGCCACGGTGGAGACCGATTACGGCGAGGCAGCTCCCATCGCCCGCTGTGGGGCGGACATCTCCCAGGTCTGGACGAACATCCTCACCAACGCCTGTGACGCCATCGAGGAGAACCGCGGCGAGGAAATGGGCCGTATCCGCATCACCACCCGAGTGGAGAATGGACAGGTGGTCACGGAGATGGCCAACAGCGGGCCGCCCATTCCCGAAGAGCTGATGGCGAAGCTCTACGACCCGTTCTTCACCACCAAGCCGATCGGCAGGGGCACCGGGCTGGGGCTGAGTATCTGCGTGGGCATCCTCCGTCGTTACGGGGGCAGCATATCGGCCCGGAACGAGCCCGACGGGGTGGTTTTCACCGTGTCTCTGCCGGCCGCCGGCGAGCGGGAAGCTGAGGCGGTCTCAGTGGCGGCCGTAGCGGATGGAGGTGAATGAGCATGAGTGTTGTGGGCGACGTTCAGATGGCTTTGGTGCAGATGGGCGGCGCCCGGTGTGACGGCCTGGCCCAAGCCGTCCGGGCCAGGGGTTGGAACCTGGAGCTCACGGAGGACATCCGCCGGGTGCAGGAACGGGCCGGCGACGGGGACTACCACATCGTGGTCATCGCCACCGATGCCCCGCAGTCCATGCCGGCCCACCCGGTGCGGGGGTTGTTGAGCCTGCAACTGGACATGTCGGTGATACTCCTGGTCCCCGACCGCACCGAAATCCTGGAGATCCAGGCCCTGCGGGCGGCCACCTCCGACCAGGTGTACAACCTGGACACCCACCCGGCGGTGTTGGTGAGCGTGCTGGAGAACGAGTTGCAGTCCGTCCTCGCCAGCCGGGTGGAATACGCCATTCTGTGCGTGGACGACGACCACGAGTTCTTGGCCTCCATGGAGAGGCTGCTACCGGCCCGGCTGGAGGCGGCGTTTCCGCGATTTTCGCTGGAGTTCGAGTTTTACGACCGGCCGACGGAGGCCCTGCGAGCGGCTGAGGAAATGGGCCCACGGCTGGCGGTGGTCATTTGCGACCAGGTCATGCCGGAAATGAAGGGGCTGGAGCTGCTCAGCCGGATCATGCAAATCAATCCCCTGGCCCAGCGGATGCTGCTGACCGGCTACGCGGGAGTGGACTCCGCCATGGAGGCCATCAACCAGCGGGTGCTGGACAAATACCTCACCAAGCCGGTCGAGCAGCCGGCGAGCTTCGTCGAAACGGTGGGCCAGCTTCTCCGTGAGCACCACCTTCGACGCACCATGGATATCCACCGCGACCGCCTGGTGGCACAGTTCGAGTTCATTCGTTGCGTGACGGCTGCCCGGGACGTCGCAAAGGTCTTGGAGGCGGTGGCAGCTTTCCTCAGCGAGGAGTTCGGCGCGGGGCGCGTGGCGGTGGCCCTCTCGGACGGTCAGCAGGTGGTCGTCAAGGCGGCACGCGGGCCCTGGCCAAGTCTGGCCGTGGGCGAGACCATACCGGCCGGCGAAGAGATCTGCGCGTGGGCTGCGGGCCACCGCCGGCCTATCGTGGTCAGCGACGCCCAGGGGTTGCCCGACGGCGCCCAGGCGGCCTCGTTCGGGCGGCTGCCAGTGATGGCGGCGCCCCTGGCCTGGGGCGAGCAGACCCTGGGTGTGGTCATGGTGGGCGACCCGCCCGGCGGGGCGTTCACTCGCTGCCAGCGAGTGCTGTTGAGTTTTGTGGCCGACGCCGCCTCCCTGGCGGTCACCGGATTCCAGGACCGCCTGACCATCGAGCAGCACTACGTGGACACCATGGCCAGCCTGATGGAGGCCGTCGAGGCCAAGGACCCCTATACCCGCGGCCACACCGACCGGGTGGTCGAGCTGGCGGTCTCGCTGGCCCAGGCCGCAGGCATTGCCGGCCCGCAACTGCGGGATATCGAGCGGGCGGCGGCCCTGCACGACGTGGGCAAGATCGCCGTTCCCGAGGCCATCATCCGCAAGCCCGGCCGGCTCAGTCCGGCCGAGGCCGCCCTCATGCAGCGACACCCGGCACGCGGGGAGAGCATTCTCAGTCACCTGCGGTTCCTGGATGCAGCCAAGCCCATAATCCGCCACCACCACGAACGTTACGACGGCACGGGCTACCCGGACGGGCTGAAGGGCGATGCCATACCGCTGGGGGCCAGGGTACTGGCCATCGCAGACGCCTACGACGCCATGACGTCCACTCGGCCATATCGCCAAGCCATGACTCCGGCCGAGGCCCTGGCGGAAATCGAGGCCAACGCGGGACGGCAGTTCGACCCGCAACTGGTGAGAGTATTCGTGGACATGATGCGGCCGGCTGAGCCGGTCAAGCCGCCGCCGGCGGGTACCCCTCAGCCCGTGGCGGCCGAGGAGGCCAAGGCATGAGAGAATATGAGATTGTGTGTATCGACGACGACGAGCAGTTCCTTGACTCCCTCGAGAGCGTCCTGCCTCAGAGGGTCACGGGCCTGTGTGAAGAGTTCAAGTGCACCTTCGACTTCGTGACCACGCCGGAGGAGCTCATGGAGGTGCTGGCGGCTGGTGCCGATGGTGGCCACGTGCCGGCAATGCTCATCTCCGACCAGCTCATGCCGCGCATGACGGGGATTGACCTGATCGAGAAGGTCAAGGCCGAGTACCCGGAGTTGGTGTGCATCCTGCTGACCGGGCATGCCGGGCTGGATTCGGCCAAGTACGCCATCAACCGCCACCTCCTGGACCAGTACGTCTCCAAGCCCATTGAGGACATGCAGGAGTTCGCCTCCATCGTGGCCAACCTGCTGAAGCGCCAGCATCTGGACCGGGAGGAGCGCCAGCGCACCGCCGAACTGGCGGCCACGGCCGAGGCCCTCCGGCGCTCCAACGAGCACATCCGCAACATGCATGCCGCCGCCGAACAGGTCGCCCTGTTGGCCAAGGGCCTCAAGAGCCTCGACTTCGACGAGGTGGTCCAACTGGCCGTCCAGGAGGTGCCCAGGATCTTTCATGCCGATTTCGCCGTGCTTTGTTTCCCCGAGAACGGCTGTCCTGCCCAGGAAGCCACACTGTTGCGGCGGAACAACTGCCCCGCGCCGGATTGCTCGGTGGCTGCACGGCGCGAGGCGGAAGAGGCCGGCGAGACCAGCGCGGTGTTCGTGGGACCGGTGCCCCGCGTCTGCGAGAACCTGGGCGGGCGCTCGCCCAGTGTGCTCATTCCGCTAAACGTGCCCTGTTTCCATGACGATGATACTGGACGGGCCCCCGACAGGCGGGGGTACCTGTGCCTGTGCGCACTGGCAGGGGGGGCGGCGTGTGGGGAGGCGATCGTCCAGTACAAAGGAGAACTCGTGCGGGACGTGCTCGGGGCAAACCTGGCCAATGCCGCCCTTTACCAGCAGGCTCGTCGCCGCAGCCAGGTGGACGTCCTCACCGGTGTGGCCACGCGCCGCGTGCTGGAGGAGAAGCTCGCCGCCGAGGGCGAGCGTGCCATGCGCTACGGCCGGGGCTTCTGCGTGGCCATAGCTGATGTGGACAATTTTAAGAGTGTCAATGACAACTTCGGGCATCATGCCGGCGACCAGGTGCTCCGACAAGTGGCCGGCATCATGCGCGAGGAGGTGCGGACGGCGGATTCGCTGGCTCGCTACGGGGGTGACGAGTTCGGCTGGTTGATGCCGGAGACGGAACTGGCCGACGCCGTCGCCGCCGCCGAGCGGGTGCGGCGCAGGGTCGCCAGCAGTTGCAGCATGGGCGGCCAGCCCGTGACCATCAGTTGCGGCGTCGCCGCCTGGACACACCTGCCGGGGGACACGCCCGCCTGCGTGCTGCGCCGGGCCGACGCGGCCCTGTACCAGGCCAAGCGCGCCGGGCGGAACCGAGTGGAGGTGGCGGAGGAGGCGGGCTGTGCCCCGACCGCCAGCGATGCCGGACCAAACACCGAACAAGCATAGGGGCTTGAAGACATGAGAAGTCAGGAAAACTCCGCCAAGCAGCAGCCCCGTGGGAGCCGGCGGGTCGGCCCCTGGTTCCGCACCGCGCTGTCCGGTCTGCACGCCGCGCGTTCGGTGATGCTGGCCGGAGCGGCCGCCTTTGCCTTCGCCTTCCTGCTGAGACTGTATCACGGCAAGTTCGAGAAGGAGCTGGTGAGCAACTTTCAGCGGTACCAGACCGACGCCGCGCAAAGCATCGCCGGCGCCGTCGAGGAGGTCTCCAACAGCCTGATCCGCGACCTCCAGGCCATCAGCGAGTACCCCGAACTGCGCAGCCTGCGTCCTTCGGCGCCCGAGATCCTCCGGGCCTATTATCAGGGCCACAGCGATGTGGTCACCATGCTGGCCATGCTGGACCCTCAGGGCAAGGTGGCCTTCCAGAGCCCGCAGTCGCGAGACAGGCAGGACCTCTCGGACCGGCCCGGCTACCGCCAGTCGGCCCGGACCGGCCGGCTTGCCGTCGTCGAGCAGCCTCCGCCCGACCCCTACACCAAGGGGAGGGTCCTGGAGGTCTTCGTGCCGGTCCAGACCGGCAAGGCCCTGGTGGGAATGCTTGCCTGCCGGGTGAGCCTGCGGAAGCTGTTCACCAAGTGCTTTCTCCGCGCCAAGGCTGCCAGGAGCAGCGCCTGTTGGGTCGTCAACAGCCGGGGCGAGGTCATCTACACCGTTGGCCGCTGGGGACCGGGCGCTTCGTCCGGGCCCGCCCCGGGCGGGCAGGGCGCCGCCGGCAAGACGGGCATGGACGGACAGGTGGCGCGCCTCGTACAGCGGCGCTGCCTGTATCTTTCCCGGCCCGGGGCGGCGGAGATACGCCCCGACAGCGGTGGGGCCGAGGAGCTCGTTGCCTATGCACCGTTTCGCCTGGGCGACCGCTACTACGGCCTGGTCGTGGGAGCGCCCAAGGCGGACATCTCCGTGCCGCTCAGCTCCCACGAGCGGGTAACCTGGGCCCTCATCGTGGCCCTGGCCCTGTTGTATTTCGCCACCGGATATGTTGCCTGTCGCAGCGAGCGCGCCCACGCCCGGCTGGAGAAAGAACGCCGGCTCATGGCCGAGGCAGCCAACAAGGCCAAGAGCGAGTTCATCGCCAAGATGAGCCACGAGATTCGCACCCCCATGAACGGCATCATCGGCATGACCGAACTCGCCCTGGACACGGACCTCACCGAAGAACAGCGAAAGTACCTTCTCACCGTCAAGAGCTCGGCCGAGTCGCTTCTGACCGTCATCAACGACATCCTCGACCTCTCCAAGATCGAGGCCGGCCGGCTGGACCTGGTGAGCATCGATTTCAGTGTCCGCGACTGCGTGCAGGACGCCATAGATGCCCTGGCCGTCGAGGCCGAGGCCAAGGGGCTGGAGCTGACCTTTGAGATCCACTCGGAGCTGCCCGGCCTGCTGCGCGGCGACCCGGGCCGGCTGCGCCAGATCATCACCAACCTCATCGGCAACGCCATCAAGTTCACCGACCACGGCAAGGTTGCCCTGGAGGTAAGGGTCGAGTCGCGACAGGAGGAGCGTATCTGTCTGCACTTCACGGTTTCCGACACCGGCATAGGCATTCCGCCGGAGAAGCAGCAGAAGATCTTCGGGGCCTTCGAGCAGGCCGACGCCTCCACCACGCGCCGCTTCGGGGGCACCGGCCTGGGACTGGCCATCTCCACCCAACTGGTGGCCATGATGGGCGGACGCATGTGGGTGGACAGTGAGGTGGGCAAGGGCAGCACCTTCCACTTCACCGCCTGGTTCCAGCAGCCTGAGGACCGGCCCACGGACGTCCAGCTCGCCGGGTCGGACGGCATCCAGGGGATGCGCGCCCTCATCGCCGACCCCTGCCGCTCCAGTGCCGACGCGGTGGCCAGAATGGTCACCGCCTGGCGCATGAACCCCACGGTCGTCAGCAGCGGCAAGCAGGCCCTGGCCGCCATGCGGCGTGCCCTGACTGACGGCCGGCCCTATGCCCTGGTGCTGGTCGATGGCAGCCTGCCGGACAACGACGGGTTCGGCCTGGCGGAGAAGATCCGGCAGAACCCGGAGTTCAGCGACGTCATCATCATCCTGATGGCCTCGGTGGGGCTGCGCGGCGATGCCGCCCGGTGCCAGGAACTGGGTATCTCCGGCTATCTCACCAAGCCGGTCAAGGCCGCCGAGCTGCACGCAGCCGTCGCCGCGGCCCTGGTCCGCCGCTCGGACCAGCGGCCCGGGACGCTGATCACACGGCACAGCCTGCGAGAGATGCGCCGCGGCCTGAAGGTGCTGCTGGTTGAGGACAATCCCGTCAACCAGGAGCACGCCGCCGCGGTGCTGGGCAAGTGGGGCCATCACGTGGTCCGGGCAAACAACGGCCGGGAGGCCCTCTCGCTGCTGGGGACGGACAGCT
>MVCS01000022.1 GCA_002049885.1 Planctomycetales bacterium 4484_123
GCCGACATATTCCTGGTCGAGGAGGTCAAGCGCCGCCTGCGGGCGCCGGTGGAGCTGGTGCTGACCCCGGCCAAGGACATTGTGCAGGTGGCCGAGGAAATCGGCACCTCGCCGCTGGACGCGGTGGAGGAGATTATCGAGGGAATCAACGAGGACGACGTGGAGGTGGTGGATGCGGCCGTCGAGGAGGTGGCCGACCTGGAGAAGATGGCCGGGGAGAGCCCGGTCATCCGCTACGTCAACTACCTGATAACCAAGGCGGTGCGGGAGGGCGCCTCGGACATTCACATCGAGCCCGGGGAGCGTTCTCTGCGGATACGCTATCGCGTGGACGGGGTGCTGTTCGACCAGCCGCCACCGCCGCACGCCATGCATGCCGCCGTCGTCTCCCGGCTGAAGATCATGGCCAATATCGACATCGCCGAGCGCCGGCTGCCCCAGGACGGGCGCATCCGGGCGATGGTTCAGAACCGCCACCTGGACCTCCGCGTCAGCACCCTGCCGACCACGCACGGCGAGAAGTGCGTCATCCGCATCCTGGACAACCGCTCCATCATGATCGGGCTGGAAAACCTGGGCATGGCCCCCGAGACGCTGAAGGCCTTCGACCGCCAGATACACAAGCCCCACGGCATCGTGCTGGTCACCGGGCCGACCGGCAGCGGCAAGACCACCACGCTGTACTCGGCGCTTCAGACCATGGATGGGACCTCCCTGAACATCTCCACCGTGGAGGACCCGGTCGAGTACGAACTGGACTTCGCCAACCAGGTCAACGTGCGCGAGAGCATCGGCATGACCTTTGCCGCAGCCCTGCGCTCGCTGCTCCGGCAGGACCCTGACGTGATCATGCTCGGCGAGATCCGCGACGAGGAGACCGCCCGCATCGCGGTGCAGGCCTCGCTGACCGGGCACCTGGTCCTCTCCACGCTGCACACCAACGACGCGCCGTCCACCATAACCAGGCTGATCAACATCGGCATAGAGCCGTACCTGCTGGCCGCCAGCGTCAACGCCGTGCTGGCCCAGCGGCTGGTGCGACGGATATGCGAGCGCTGCAAGGAGCCCCTGCCGGCCGTGCGCGAGTCGGTGTCACAGTACCTGGCCCGATGTGGGGCGGATATCGACCAGCTCTATCACGGCGCCGGCTGCGAGCGCTGCCGGCACACCGGCTACGCCGGACGGATCGGCATCTACGAGATGCTCGAGCTGGACGACGATATGCGCGACCTGGTCACCTCCAATCCCTCCCTGATGGAGCTGCGTCGCTACTGCCAGGAACGCGGCATGCGGACCCTGCGGGAGGATGGTCTGGCCAAGGTGGCTGCGGGGCTGACCACTGTCGAAGAGATCGCCCGGGTCACGGAGGTCACCTGAGGTTGCTTGTAAGGAGGGCGGTTCGGTGGAACTGAAGGAACTGTTGACGCAGGCGGTGGAGCGGGGGGCCTCGGACCTCCACATCGTGGTCGGCCAGGCGCCCATCCTGCGCATCAACACCGAGCTGGTCCCTCATCCCGGCGAGGTCGTGACCGAGGAGGTGGCTGCGGGATTCGTGCGCGAGGCGGTGGGAACCCGGCGCTACGCCCAGTTCCTGCGCCGGCGCGACCTGGATTTCTCCCTGGAGGTCCCCGGGACGGGTCGTTTCCGGGTCAACGCCCACTTCCAGAAGGGCTCCGTGGCCATCGCCTTCCGCGCCATTCCTTGCGAGGTGCCGCCGTTGGGGAGCCTCAACCTTCCTCCGGTCGTGGCCAGCTTCACCGACCTGCCCCGCGGCCTGGTGTTGGTCACCGGCGAGACCGGGGCGGGCAAGAGCACCACCCTGGCGGCCATGATCGACGCCATCAATCACAAGTACGCCCGCCACATCATCACCCTGGAGGACCCAGTCGAGTACGAGCTGGTGCCGGACAAGTGCGTCATCGAGCAGCGGGAGGTGGGCTCGGACGTGCCCAACTTCGCCTCCGGGCTGCGGCACGTGCTCCGTCAGGACCCTGACATCATCCTTGTCGGCGAGATGCGCGACCTGGAGACCACCAGCGCCGCCATCACCGCCGCCGAGACCGGCCATCTGGTACTCTCCACGCTGCACACGCAGTCGGCGGCCCAGACCGTGGGCCGTATCATCGACATCTATCCCGGCCAGCAGCAGAACCAGATCCGCACCATGCTGGCCGACACGCTCCAGGCGGTGATCTCTCAGACCTTGTTCAAACGCACCGACTGCGAGGGCATGATTCCGGCGGCGGAGGTGCTTGTCTGCACCAGCGCCGTACGTGCCTGCATCCGCGAGAACCGCATCTTCGAGATACCCAACATCATTCAGACGAACGCCGCGAGAGGCATGATCGCATTGGACCAGTCCATCAAGACGCTGTACCTCAACGGCTGCATCAGCCGGGAGGACGCCTTGGCCAAGGCCAACCTGCGGGAGTGGCTGCGCCGCAGCCTCAGCGCGTAGCGAGGAGGGTTGATGCCGGAGTACCGCTACAAGATCCGCCAGCCCAACGGGGGGGTGGGCACGGGCACCCTGGAGGCCGCCACGCTGGAAGCGGCGGCGACCATGATCCGCGGCCAGGGGGCCGAACTGCTGGACGTCCAGCCGGTCGAGGCCAAAGGCGGCTTCTTGGGGGCGCTGCGCCAGGTCCGGGTGGATTTCGGCCCGAGCCCCAGGGACATCCTGAACTTCACCTCCGAACTGGCGGTCATGGTCAAGGCCGGCATCAACATCCGCTCGGCCGTGGAAGGCATCGCCGAGCAGATCGAGAACCCCAAGTTCCGCAGGATGGCAAAGCAGATCCGCCTGGACATCGAGGCCGGCAAGAGCTTCTCCGAGGCCCTCAGCCGCTATCCGAAGGTCTTCGACCCCCTGTACGTGAACATGGTGCGGGCCTCGGAGTCGGCCGGCAACTTCGGACACATGCTGGAGCGCATCGCCGCCTACCTCCGCCAGCAGTTGGAGATCCGGGCCATGGTCCGCGGGGCCATGATCTACCCGGCCATCATTGCGGTGATGGCGGTGGCCACGACCATCTTCCTGCTGGCCTTCGTGCTGCCGAGGTTCAGCCTCATCTTCGCGGGCAAGGAAGCGATCCTGCCCAAGCCCACGAAGATGCTGCTGGACCTCAGCTCCTTCCTGCGGACGTACTGGTACGCCGTGGTGGGCGTGGCGGGGATACTGGCGGGAGGGTTCTACTATCTCATCCACACCCCGCGGGGCCGGGCCTGGTGGGACGCAGCCAAGCTCCGGCTGCCGCTGCTGAAACGCATGTTCCGCGCCCTGTACATCACCCGCAGCCTGCAGACCATGGGCGAGATGATCAACGCCGGCGTGCCCATGCTGGAGACGCTTCAGATCACCGCCGACGTCTCCGGCAACGCGCTGTTCGCTCGCATGTGGGGCTCGGTGTTCCGCTCGGTGCGGGCGGGCAAGAAGATAGCCCCGCCCCTGGCGGCCCACAAACTGCTGCCCGGCAACGTGGTGCAGATGATCTCTGCCGGGGAGGAATCAGGCCGGCTGGGCGAGGTCCTCGGCGACGTGGCCGAGCATTACGCCATGGAACTTCGCAACACCATCAAGGCCGTCACCGCCATGATCGAGCCGCTGATGATCGTGGTCATGGGCCTGGTGGTGGGCTTCATAGCCATGAGCATCATCCTGCCTATCTTCAAACTGTCGCAGTTGGTGAAATGACCGGAGGGACGAGGCGGAGGGTCGAACGATGGTTCCAGCAGCAGGGCGGCCCGGCCCGGCCAGGCGGCTCTGGCGCAGCGGCCTGTCGATGATAGAGACACTGATGGCTGCGGTAATCATGGCCATCGGCATTGTGGCCCTGGTCGTCGCCGCCCGCTCGGACACGCAGGTCAACGCCGCCGGAAGGGAGCTGACCCAGGCCGTCTTCCTCGCCCAGCAGCTTCGCGAGTGGACGCTCACGCTGCCTTTCTCCGACCCCGACCCGCAAGATCAGGGCAACCCGCCCGGCTCCGACGAAGGCGACCCCCATACCTTCGTGGACGACCTGGATGACCTCATGGACGTGACCTTCAGCCCGCCGAGGGACGCCACGGGCGCCGCCCTGGCCGACATGCAGGACTGGTCGCAGCAGGTGACCATCGAGTGGAAAGACCCGGACTGCCTGACCACCACCGTGGAGGCTGGGAGCTCTGACGTGGCCCGAGTGCTGGTGGTCGTTGCCCATCACGGCCGGTGCGTGTGGGAGACCGGCTGGCTCGTGGCCAGGAGGGAATCGCAATGAAACGCACAAGGTACTTGCCCGGCGCTCGGCCCGGCAGCGCTTATGTGTTGGCGCTGCTGCTGCTGGGAGTCTTCGCTTCGTTGGCGGTGGCGCTGGCCGCCGAGTCGGGCATGAATCTGCGCCTGGCGGACAACCAGGCACTCGTCCAGGCCGCCCGGCTGGAGGCGGAAGGCGGCATGGCCTACCTGACATACCTCCTGCGGGACGTCAGCGTGCCCTCCGGCGTCAGCCCGCAGCAGCTCCTGGATGCCGTGGCCGCGGCCGTGCAGTCACAGATGGACGGCACGCCCAATCTGGGCGAGGACGCCGTGAGCTATGACCAAACCTCGATTGACATCCCCTTCATCGCCACCGCCGATGACCGGGGCTTCTCCGCCACCCTGTCGCTCGACGGCGAGCAGGTGCGCGTTGCTGTCGTTGGTCGGAAGGGCACGTGCACCCGGGGCGTGCGCATGAACTTCGCCGCCAGCTCCAGCGGCAGCGCCGAGTTCGACTACGGCGTCGCCACCGCCGGGAAACTGAAGATCGTCGGGAACGCCCGCATCCGCGGCGCCAACGACCCGGCCGAGGCCAACGTCCTTGTCGGCACCTACACCTACAACCAGGCCGTCCGCCTCATCGGCAACTGCGAGATCGGAGGCGACCTGTTCGTCTCCAACCCCGAGGCCACCGTCAGCATGACCGGCAACGTCTCCATCGGCGGCGAGAGCGTCTGGGGCGGCGAAATCTACGACCACATCCACATCGGCGTCGGACCCGTCCAACTGCCCCAGCCCGACCCGTCCGTCTTCGAGCCGTTCGCCACCAACATCGTGGACGGCTCCACGAGCACCCGCGGCAACAGGACCTTCAGCAACATCCGCATCCTCGCCGGGACCAACCCCACCTTCTCCGGGAACATCACCCTCAAGGGCGTCATCTTCATCGAGACGCCCAACCGCGTGAAGTTCTCCGGCAACGTCACCATCACCGGGGTGGTGGTCACCCAGGACGCCGGCGATGACGCCACCGACAGCAACTACATCCACTTCACCGGCAACACCACCGTCCGTGGAGTGGACCAACTGCCCGACACCCCCGAGTTCGTCGGGCTGAAGGAGCTGCCCGGCACCTTCCTGCTGGCACCGGGATTCTCCACGAAATTTACGGGCAACTTCGGCACCATCAGCGGGGCCATGGCCGCCGAGGAGTTCAAGTTCACCGGCAACGCCGGGGGCACCGTCCACGGGGTTGTCGTCGTCTGGGGCGACAACGAGTTCAAGCTCACCGGCAACTCCTATCTGACCATCGACCTCAGCGGCGGAACACAACTGCCCCCCGGCCTGGTCCTCGGCGGCGGGGCGCTCCGACCGCTGCCGGAAACCTATGAGGAGTTCTGAGACTTGAGGCCCGGGTGGCACAACCAAACAGGGGGGCGCGGCCAGCACGCCCACTCCATGCGCTCGGGCCTGACCATCCTGGAGATGCTCATCTCACTGGCCATCCTGGCCGTCCTGATGGTGGCCATCGGCACCGCAGCCCAGGGCGTGCTGCACAGCCACGTGGAAAATCGTAAGATCTCCCGCCTGGCCCAGACGGCCCGCGTGGTGCTGGGACGGGTCCTGGACGACGTCCGCACCGCCGATGCCATCGACGCCGACGAGCAGCGAATCACCATTGTCCCGCCGGACAACTACGAACACGTCGAGGAAATCGAATACGAGTTCGTTGACGGCGCGCTCCATTACCGCCGGACCATCGCCGGCGAACAGGCATCCCAAACGCTGCTGCCCGCGGGCGACGACGTGCAGGTACAGGACTTCGTCGTGACACGCCAGATGGCCCAGGATCACCTGGGTGTGTGGTACACCCAGTCGTTGACGGTCTCACTGACGCTCACGTGCGGCAACGACTCGCTGTCAGTGACGGGTTCCGTCTGTCCCCGGCGGAACATGACCTACTGACTGCCACCGCCCGGCGCGGGCCGGGACGCCGACCAGCGGGGGAAGGGAGCCCGGATACCGCTATTCGCGGACCGTGCGTCGTCTTTGTCCGTCCGCGCTTGCCTGGTTTCGCATCGGCGTTTACCATTGTTAGATTGGTGTAGTATGGCCAGGAAGACTCGGACAACCCGGGGCGATGCGAGTCGGTCGAAACGGCCGGCGAATCGCACTGGCGCGCTGGCCGCAATGGCCATGGAGGATGCCGGGCCTGCGGCCCCTGGGCGTGGCGAGGGAAGGGCCATCGTCATCCTGGGGGCCAAGGAACACAACCTTCAGGGAATCGACGTCCGCATCCCGCGGGGCAAGCTGGTGGTGATCACCGGCTTGAGCGGCTCGGGCAAGAGCTCACTGGCCTTCGACACGATCTACGCGGAGGGGCAGCGCAAGTACGTCGAGAGCCTCTCGGCCTACGCCCGGCAGTTCCTCGAACAGCTCCAGAAGCCCGACGTGGAACACATCGAGGGCCTGCCGCCCACCATCGCCATCGAGCAGCGCTCCGGTGGGGCCAACCCCCGCTCCACGGTGGCCACCACCACCGAAATCTACGACTATCTCCGCCTGCTCTTTGCCCGGGTGGGCCGGCCGCACTGCTGGTTCTGTGGCCGGCCGATTACCTCCCAGACGGTTTCCCAGATGGTCGATGCCATCTTCCAACTGCCGGAGGGTGTGCGCTTCATGGTGCTGGCCCCGGTCGTGCGCGGGCAAAAGGGCCAGCACGCCGAGTTGCTGCGGCACGTGCAGCACGAGGGCTTTGTGCGCGTCCGTATCGACGGGACCATGTACGACCTGCGCGACGTCCCGGCGATGGACAAGAACCGCAAGCACGACATCGACGTGGTGGTGGACCGGCTGATCCTGAAGCCCTCCGTGAAGGTTCGCCTCAGCGACAGCATCGAGGTGGCCCTTGGCCTGGCCGAGGGGCTGGTGACAATTTCTTACGAGGCGGTCGGCCAGGACGGTCAAGCACGCTGGCAGGACCTGATCTTCAGCGCCACATTTGCCTGCCCGGAGCACCCCCGGGCCAACCTGGAGGAGCTTTCCCCCAGGATGTTCAGTTTCAATTCGCCCTACGGTGCCTGTGACGATTGCGATGGACTGGGCACGATACTGGAGTTCGACCCTGATTTGATTGTGCCGGACCCGTCCAAGAGCCTGGCCGAGGGGGCGGTGGATGCCTGGCGACACGGCGGCCGGCGGATGAACATCTTTTACAATCGCATGATCCGCCGGTTCTGCCAGACCTTCAACGTGGACCCCTACACGCCCTACGAGAAGCTTCCCGCGGCCACACGCCGGGTGCTGATGTACGGCAAGCACGATGGGCGGAAGCAGTTCGAGGGGGTCATTCCCAACCTGGAGCGCCGCTGGAACAACACCGACAGTGAGTACGTCAAGCGCCGCCTGCACAGCTACCTTTCCGAGCAGCCCTGTCGTTCCTGCCAGGGCGCACGGCTAAGGCCGGCCTCTCTGGCGGTCACCGTCGCCGGCCGGAACATCCGCGACGTGACCGCCATGAGCATCTCCGAGGCCCGCCGCTGGTTCGAGACGCTGGAGCTTGACGTCGAGCGCGCCCAGATCGCCGAACAGGTGCTGCGCGAGATCCGGCAGCGCCTGGCCTTCATGGAGAGCGTGGGCCTGGGCTACATCACCCTGGACCGCGCCAGTGCCACTCTCAGCGGCGGAGAGGCCCAGCGCATTCGCCTGGCCACCCAGGTCGGCAGCGGGCTGGTGGGCGTCTGCTACGTGCTGGACGAGCCCACCATCGGCCTGCACCAGCGCGACAACCAACGGCTCATCGCCACCCTGCGGCGCCTCCGCGACATGGACAACACCGTCCTTGTGGTGGAGCACGACCCGGAGACCATCCACGCCGCCGACCACGTCATAGACATGGGCCCCGGCGCGGGCCGGCATGGCGGGCGCGTTGTCGTCCAGGGGACGCTGGCTGATGTCATGGCCTGCCCCGAGTCCATCACCGGCAAGTACCTTTCGGGCGTCCTGAAGATCGAAACCCCCTCGCAGCGGCGGCCCCTGTCCCTCCGCCGGGCTATCGAGCTCCGCGGCTGCCGGGAGAACAACCTCAAGGACCTCGACGTGAAGTTTCCCCTCGGCGGCATCGTCTGCGTTACCGGCGTCAGCGGCTCCGGCAAGAGTACGCTGGTCAACCAGACGCTGCTGCGGGCCCTGCGCCGCCGGTTGTATTCCTCGCGCGACAAGCCCGGCGAATTCGACCGGATCCTCGGCACGGGCCAGGTCGACAAGGTCATCGAAATCAACCAGGCCCCGATTGGCCGGACGCCGCGCTCCAACCCGGCCACCTATACGGGCGTCTTTGACCTCATCCGCCAACTGTTCGCCCGCACCCGCGAGGCCAAGATCCGCGGGTACAAGCCGGGGCGGTTCAGCTTCAACGTCCGCGGCGGCCGGTGCGAGGCCTGCCAGGGCCAGGGCACCAAGAAGATAGAGATGCACTTCCTGCCGGACGTGTACGTCACCTGCGCCGAGTGCAAGGGTGCCCGCTACAACCGCGAGACGCTGGAGATCCGCTACCGCGGCAAGAGCATCGCCGACATACTGAGGATGCGGGTCGAAGAGGCCCTGGCCTTCTTCGAGAACTTCCCCAAGATCCGCCAGCTCCTGCGGGCACTGTACGACGTGGGGCTGGGCTACGTGGAGCTGGGCCAGTCCTCCACCACGCTCTCCGGCGGCGAGGCCCAGCGCGTGAAGCTGGCCACCGAGTTGGGAAAGACCGCCACCGGGCATACCCTCTACGTGCTGGACGAGCCCACCACGGGACTGCACTTCGCCGATATCCACTCGCTGCTGAACGTGCTGAATCGCCTGGCCGACATGGGCAACACCATCATCGTCATCGAGCACAACATGGACGTGATCAAGTGTGCCGACTGGATCATCGACCTGGGCCCCGAGGGCGGCGAGGCGGGCGGTCGGATCGTGGCCCAGGGCACGCCGGAGGACATCGCCCGCTGCCCCCAAAGCTACACCGGCCAGTTCCTGCGAGAACACCTCGAGGTGGCCTAGCCGGGAACCAGCCGGCGATCCGCCGTCCGATTCACAGCGAAAGGGCGTTGCGGATGGCGAAGTAGTCCTCGCGCTCGATGCTCTTGCCCATGGCCCCGGCGGCGTCTTCGATCTGTTGAGGGGTCTTGATGCCCACGATGGCGCAGTGCACCGCCGGGTGGGCCAGCGTCGCCGCCAGCACCAGTTGCGGAATGGTCAGCGAGTACTTCTCGGCGATGGGGCCAAGGCCCTTTACCGCCGCGGTGATCTTCTTGAACCGCTCGCCCTGGAACATCGGCACCTTCGCCCGGTGGTCGTCGAAGCTCTCGGTGCCGTCGTACTTGCCGCTCAGCAGGCCCATCGCCAGCGAACTGTACACCAACACGCCGATGTCCTCGGCCTGGCAGTAGGGCAGCAGGTCGTCTTCGATGTCGCGCTGGAGCAGGTTGTACCGGGGCTGGAGGGTCGCGTAGTCGCCGCAGCGCCGTGCCAGCCGGAGCTGCTCCACGGTGAAGTTGCTGACCCCGTAGCAGCGGATTTTGCCCGCCTGCTTGAGTTTCTCCAGGACCTCGGTGGTCTCCTCGATGGGCGTCAGCGGGTCGAAGGCGTGAAGCTGGTACAGGTCGATGTAGTCCATCTTCAGCCGACGCAGCGAACAGTCGCACTCCTCCAGGATGTACTTGCCGGAGAGGTCCGGGTGGCGGTGGCCGTCCTCGTAGAAGTGGTGGTACACCTTGGTGGCCACGACGATCTGGTCGCGGGGCAGGTCGGCCAGCGCCTCGCCCATGACGCTCTCGCTGAGTCCGTCGCCGTAGGCGTCGGCGGTGTCGTAGAAGTTCACGCCCACCTCGAAGGCCCGGCGCATGGCGGCCGCCACCTGCTCGGTGGGCACGGGGCCCCAGCAGCGTGGAGAAAGCTGCCAGGAGCCATAGCAGATTGGCGATACCTGGAGTTCACTCCGTCCAAGTCTGACACGATGTGCCATCGGGCCGTTCCTTTCTTCCTCGGGACCGGCCCAGTATAGGC
>MVCS01000165.1 GCA_002049885.1 Planctomycetales bacterium 4484_123
CCGGAGTCGTAGCCGCCCCGTTGCCGGCCGGGCTCTGCCGTGGTCGATGCGGCGCCGGAGGCCGAGCTGGATGAGAACGTCTGAGAGAATCAAGGTCATCCTGGATACTGACATCGGCGATGACATCGACGATGCCATCGCCTTGTCGTTCGCCCTGGGTTCGCCGGAGTTCGATCTGCTGGGTGTGACGGTGGTGTACGGGGACGTGGTGACCAGGGCACGGATTGCCCGCAGGTTGCTTCGTCTGCGGGGCCGGGATGACGTGCCAGTGCTGGCCGGATTCGAGCGACCGATGCAGTTCGACTGGCACCCGGGCACCGTCCCGGAAGAATGCTCGCAGCGCCTGGCTGTGGCCGACGACGTCGAACCCGTGGACCGCTCCCGCGGGGCGGCGGAGTTCATCGCCAGCAGGGCCCGCGAGCACCCCGGCGAGCTGTACGTGCTGACCATCGGCGCGATGACCAACCTGGCGGCGGCCATCTGCATGGACGCCTCGGTGGCGCGAAACTTGGCGGGGGTGGTGTCGCTGGCCGGGTACGTCCCGCCGCGCCAGGCCATCCCGGAGTGGAACGTCCGCTACGACCCGTTGGCGGCGCAGGTGGTCTGCCGCTGCGGGGTGCCCTGGACGGCCATCGGAGCCGACGTGCAGGGCGAGAATCGGTTGACGGCTGTCGAGTTCGCCGCGCTCCAGGCAGCCCGGCGGCCCTGGGCCGACTTCCTGCTGAGGCTCGTCGTGCTGATGAAGCGCCACAAGGGCGGCGGCGACCCGAACGTGCGGGCCATCGAGGATGTCGCTTCCGCCCACGTGGCCGACGTGATGACGTTGGCGTCCTTCCTGGTGGGTGAGCAGATGGACCTGCGACCGGGCGTTATCGAGGTCGCCAGCGATGGTGCCCTGGCCTTCAGGCCGAACGAGGCCGGGCCGCACCGGATGGCTCACGCCAGGCTGCCCGGCAGGGCGTATCGGGCCGAGATCGTCCGGCGCATCCTGGCCGAGGATGGGTGAGTCCGCCGGGAGCACTGGTCTTGTACGGCGGGCAGGTCCGCGGGTCGGACCTGGGCCGGATCACCCGTTCGGAAAGTCGTCTTCTTGGTGTCACTGGCATCTCCGGTAGTGGTATAGTAGAGCCTCTTCCCGGCAGCCTGGGCGCCGGGTGGTGACGCGTGGAGCGGAAGATGCACGAGATGGCCATTGCCACGGGCCTGCTCCGGCAGGTATTGGCCGCGGCTGAGGCCCACGACGTGGAGCGGGTCGAGGAGGTCCACGTGACCTGCGGCGTGCTCCGCCTGGTGGTGCCGGAGGCCCTGCGGGCGGCCTTCGAGGTGCTCAGGCTGACCTCTATAATCTGCCGGGATCGCCAAGGAGCATCGACGGGATGAAGATCAACGTCGTCAAGAGCGTTTTGGCGGCCAGCGATGCCAGTGCCGAGCGGAATCGCTCGACCATGGATGCAGCCGGCGTGTTGTGCATCAACATGCTCAGCGCGCCGGGCAGCGGCAAGACTGCCCTGTTGGAGCGAACCATCCCCGCGCTGGAGCCCGAGCGGCCCTGTGCGGTACTGGTAGGCGACCTCCAGACCACCCGCGACGCCGAGCGACTGGGGGCCCTGGGCGTGCAGGTCACGCAGATCAATACGGGCCAGGGCTGCCACCTCTCGCCCAAGCAGGTGGCCGAGGGTCTCAAGACCCTCCAGCTCGATCGGATCGACTGCCTTTTCATCGAAAACGTCGGCAACATGGTCTGCCCGGCTGTCTTCGACTTGGGCGAGCACCGCAGGGTGGTGCTGCTGAGCGTCCCGGAGGGCGACGACAAGGTGGGCAAGTACCCCGTGCTGTTCCAGAAGGCCGACGCTGTGGTGCTTAACAAGATCGACCTGGTGGGCGTGCTGGACTACGACGTGGGCCGGGTTCAGGATGACCTCTCGCGGATAAACACGCGGGCGGTCTTCATCGAGCTGTCGGCCAAGACTGGCCAGGGCCTGGAGGGCTGGCTGGAATGGCTGGCTGCTCAGCGGCCAGGGGGATAGACCGCCCTGTGGCCGGTGCCTGGCGGGCCCTGTGTGCCTGGTCGGACCGGCGGCGCCGGTTCCGCAACCTGCCGATCCTGCCGGCCCTTCGGGGTGGCGGAATTGGCCTTGGTGACGGCCCGGGAGGGGATATAATCGACCATTGGCAAGCCGGAGGGCGTTTTTAGTGGCAGCTCAGACGTTGACTCTCGGAGGACACTGGACACCGGAAACCCACCGGGGGCGTCCGCGCGGGCGGCCCGGAGACCTGGGCGGTTCGGCGTGGCTGGGCATCGAGGCCCTTGAGCCCAGGCTGCTGCTGAGTGTGGATGTCTGGTCGGCGGCCGGGGGGCCTGCGGCGGCGGATGCCACGAGGGGATTCTCCTGGAGCGGGTTCGGCCTGACCGGCCCGTCGGAATTGGCCGAACTGCACTACGTCTTCCACGGCCAGCCGGAGCTGATCGAAACGGCGGGGGCCGTGGCGGTATCCTTGGCCGGCGAGGAGAGCTGGCGGGTGGCGGGCGAGCCGATGGTGCCGGTCCGCACTTCGCGCATCCTGCTGCCGCCGGGCCGGCGAATCGCCTCGGTGCAGGCGGTGCCAACGGGCCGGCAGGCCCTGGCCGACGGCGTGGAACTGTTGGCCGCGCCCCAGCCGGTGCCGCTGGTGGCGGGGGGTGGGGATGTCCAGCCGCCGTCTTCGCCGCAGGTGGTCCGGGCGTCCTTTCCCGGCGGGCAGAGCGTGCGGGTCGAGGAGGAGCTGCTGGCGGGGTATCGGCTGGCCCGGCTGGAGGTCTTCCCCGTCAGCTACGAGGCCCAGACGGGCACGCTGGAGTACTTCAGCGAGATCGACGTGACGCTCGAACTGGCTCCGGCCGACCCGGCGTTCGGCAACGTCCGGCCGCGGGGGTCGCGGGCCGACGTTCAGCGCGTCTTGGCGCTGGTGGATAACGATTCGGCCTTGGCCGCCTACGGCCCGGAACTCCGGGCGGGCGCGGCGGGCGGAGAGGCCGGGCAGAACGCCCTGCCCGCAGATGGCCCCTACGAGTACGTGGTGGTGACCTCCGAGGCCCTGGCCGGGCAGTTCGAGCCGCTGGTGGAGCACAAGCTCGCCCGGGGTCTGTCGGCCACCCTGGTGACCACCGAGTACATCTACGCCAACTACAGTTCGCCCTTCCCCGGCGAGGACGACGACGCCGGCAAGGTTCGCCAGTTCATCACCGAGGCTTACAGCCAGTGGAACACCCGCTGGGTGCTGCTGGGCGGGGACATCGACCAGGTGCCGCACCGCATGGTCCGCGTCTCGGCCAACGGGGAGACGGCCACCTTTGCCTCCGACATGTACTTCGCCTGCCTGGATGGCCCCTACAACGGCGATGAGGACGATACCTGGGCGGAGAAGACCGACGGCACAGGCGGGGGGGACGTGGACCGCGCGCCGGAGGTGTTCGTGGGCCGGGCCGCAGTCTCGACGGCCGCGGAGGCGGCCAACTTCGTGGCCAAGACCATCCAATACGACAGCACCGACCACCCCAACTGGGAGACGATGGTGTGGATCGGCGAGAACCTCAATGACGACCCGCTGACCTGGGGCGGGGACGTCATGGACGCCATCATCGACGCCGTCATTCCCGAGTACTTCACCCACGTCAAGTGCTACGACCGCGAGGGCACGTGCAGCAATGCCTCGGTCAAGGCCGCCCTGAACGACAGCCCCAACATGGTCAACCACCTCGGGCACGGCAACTACTACATCAACGCCGAACTCGTCCGCGACGACGTGGACGCCCTGACCAACGCCGCCCCGTACTTCATGTACTCCGAGGCCTGCCTCTCAGGGCAGTTCGAGCGCAGCGACGCCATCGCCGAGCATCACGTCAAGGCCCCGCACGGGGCCTGGGCGGTGATCATGAACACCCACTATGGCTGGTACGTCCCCGGCGGAGCGGGCGGGAGCTACCACTGGCACCGCGAGTTTTACGACGCCGTATTCAACGAGGGAATCTCGCGCGTCGGCGAGGCACACTTCGACTCCAAGATGGACCGCTACTCCTCCACGGGCACCGGCAGGTGGGTGTTCTTCTCGTGCACCCTCTTCGGCGACCCTGAGCAGCGCCTGTACCTGCTCCAGCCCGGCGGGCCCAGGGTGGTCGAGCACGACCCGACCGGCTCGGGCAGCGAGCCCAGGTCACTGTTGCGGGTGACCTTCAACGAGCGCATGGACCAGGCCAGCTTCTCCGTGGCCGACGATGTGGCGGCCTTCACCGGCCCCGGCGACACCGACCTGACCGACCAGATCACCGGCTTCGCCTGGAGCGACAACCAGAACCTGGAGATCTACTTCCACACCCAGAGCGGCTTTGGCCAGTACGCCCTGACCCTTGGGCCCGGCATCCTCGACGCCGAGGGCGACCCCATGGACCAGGACGGCGACGGCCAGTTGGCCTTCGCCATCTACGGCGCGGGGGAGGCCCGCACCATCTACCAGGCCGACATGGACGAGGATCCCGGCTGGTCGCTCGATCCCGGCTCCGGATACTTCCGCTGGCAATATGGCCAGCCCGCGGGGCTGGGCGGCGACCCCAGCTCCGGACATACCGGCAGCAATGTGATCGGCTACAACCTCAACGGCCAGTACGACAACAACATGGCCAGTGCCGAGGATGCCGTCACCCCTGCCATCGACTGCACCGGCTACAGCGACGTGACCCTGGAGTTCTGGCGCTGGCTGGGTGTGGAAAACCACACCTGGGACCACGCCGCCGTGGAGGTCTCCAACGACGCAACCAACTGGACGACCGTCTGGGCGAATGGCTCGGCCACCATTGAGGACAGCGCCTGGACGCCCCAGCAGTTCGATATCTCGGCCGTGGCCGACGACGAGCCCGCCGTCTGGATCCGCTGGCGCATGGGCCCGACCGATACCGGTCTGACCTTCTGCGGCTGGAACATCGATGACGTGGTCGTCACCGGCAGCAGGCGCCTTCCTTCGGTCTTCACTCACAGCCCCCGGGGCGATCTGGCCGGCAGCGTGGACCACGTGGACGTCACCTTCGCCGGCCCCATCGACCCGACGACCTTCACGACCGGGCAGGTCGGCATCGTCGGCCCGGGCGGGGCGGTGCCGGTCGAGGCCGTCAGTTACGTCTCCGGCAGCACCTACCGCGTCAGCTTCGCCGCACGCAGCGAACTGGGCACGTACACTGTCAGCGTAGGCCCCGACATCGCCGACGATGCCGGCGGCCAACTGGACCAGGACGGCGACGGCGTCGGCGGGGAGGCCGGCGACGACGTCTATGTCGGGACCTTCCGCCTGGTCCCGCCCGACAACGACGCCCCGGCCGTGCAGAGCCACGAGCCCGCCGGCCAGCTGATCGACCCGCCCACCTCACTGCGGTTCGTCTTCGATGAGCCCATGGACACCACCAGTTTCTCCCTGGCCGACGTTGTCGCCTTCACCGGCCCCGGCGGCGACCTGGTGGACTCGCTGCGGGGCTATCAGTGGCTGGATGAGACCACGCTGGAGGTCCGCTTCGCCCCACACTCCCAGACCGGCCTGTACAGCATGACCATCGGCCCGGAGATCGCCGACGACGCCCCGGGCGGCAACGCCATGGACCAGGACGGCGACGGGATTGCGGGCGAGAGCACGGATGACCGCTACACGGCCTATTATCGCACCGGCTGCACCGACCTGATGTCGACGGCCTTCCAGGTCACACCGAGGAACCTTCAGTCGGCCGGCGGGACGGTCTCCGTCGATTTCACCATCGCCAACTCCGAGCAGGCCGGCTCCGGGCCCTTCCGCGTGCGCTTCTACCTCTCCGACGACGGCGTCATTGATCCCTCCACCGACATGCCGTTGAGCCTCGCGGGCGGGGCGGACTATTACCTCTGCCAGTCGGTGCCCGCCGCCGGGAGTGTCTCCGATACGGTGCTGCTGCTGGTACCTGCCGCCGATCCCTTCGGGACGGACAACGACTACCGGCTGGGCATGGTCGTGGACGCCGACGGGCAGATCCAGGAGACCGACGAGGATAACAACTCCAACCGCGGTGTGGGCCTGGACAGCGATGAGGTCCTGTACGGGAGGATTCTCGGGACCTTGTGGGACGACCTCGACACCGACGGGGCCGCGGACGCCGGTGAACCGCCGCTGGTCGGCTGGCAGGTGTATCTCGACGCCGACGGTGACGGTCAGTCGGACCCCGGCGAGACCGCCGTCACCAGCCGGTCCGACGGAACGTTCGCCTTTGGCTCCCTGCCCGACGGCCAGTACATCCTGCGGCGTGTGCTGCCGGCGGGTTGGCTGAACTCGCACCCGCCGGCCGGGGCCTACCAGGTGCAGCTCGGTCCCGGCGATGTGGTCGGCGGGCGAGACTTCGGGGCCTACCGCGCCGGGAGCATCTCCGGCGTGGCCTTCCAGGATGACGACTTCGACGGGCAGTGGGGCGCGGGCGAGGCCGGCCTGGTCGGCCGGACGGTGTACATCGACGCGAA
>MVCS01000023.1 GCA_002049885.1 Planctomycetales bacterium 4484_123
CCTGCTTAAACGCGAAATCGCCAAGAAAGAGGGCAAGTCACGCGAGCCCACCGCCCAGGAGAAGCAGGCCAAGGCCCTGGCAAAGAAGAGGACCTTCCTCATCTCCGACGGTTATCCCCGCGGCTGCTGGAACGCCCACTTCGCCTGGTCCACCCGCAACCAGAACTTCGACCCCAATAGCGCCGACGACGACATGGTCGATACGCCCAAGCGCCTGGCCATCACCATCCGCCTGACCGACCATCGCCGCTGGCCGTTGAAGACGGATACCGCCACCGCCGACGTCACCCCGCGCCGGGCTCGCCGCTTCAAGCCCAAACCCGGCGAAAAGGTCCACTGGGAGAACTGGGACTGCTCCGAGCCGGTGAGTCCGAAAAAGATAGCCGAGGGCGACGTGACCGCCGACGAGCATGGCCTGGTCACCGTGCCCGACTTCATCATCGGCAAAAAGGGCTGGGGCAACCGCCTGGTGCTGATAAGGAAGTAACCCCTGGGCTGCGGTTCCGCCGCCGGGGCGCCGACCTTACTCTTCCGGGTTGACCTGTAGTGTCTGGAACTTGGCCTCGCGGACTCGAGCCCGGCGCCGATCTCCGCCACCACGGCCTTGGGCGCCTGGCCGGGCCTGACGCCGCAGAGCCGCTCCAGCAGGAGCTCCAGCACGTACTCCTGGACGTTGACCGGCAGGTTTGTCTTCCACTTGTGCGCGATGGCGGCGATGTTCCGGCCCTTGCGGTAGAGCTCGTAGGCCGGGCGCACCGCATCCGCGAGGTGGGGGTCCTCCTGAATGGACAGCAACGGCCTGGGGGCGGCGAGTGCCCGGCACTCCTGCGAGAGGAACGGCAGCTTGGGAGTGACAACCCCATGCTCGCCCGCCGCCTGGCCGATGTCGTATCGCCGCGTGCCGATGAACATGCAAGGCTGGTAGCGCTTGATGCAGCCCAGGCCGCGGGAGGAGCCCATCCAGCAGGGCCCGGACCAGTAGTGCATGTCGTTGGTGATGACCTCGTCGGAGGAACAGGAGGTGACGCAGCCGGCGATGCGATCATCCAGGCCCGCCAGGAAGGGGGCGATCTCCGCACCGTACACGTGGCCGAGGACGACGATTCGCCGGGGATCGACGAGGTCCTTCCGGCCCGACAGGTCGTCCACGATGCGGGAGCCCGTATGCATGCTGGCGGCCAGGGGAATCAGTTCGTCCTCGCCGGCCTTGCCGTATTTCTCATACCAGTGGTCCTGGGCGACGACGATCATCCCCAGCCGGGCGAGGTGGACGGCGTAGGCCCGCGAACAGACGCCCGCGGTGAGCTTTTCATGCCGTTGCCGAAGGCCCCGTACATGATGACGGTCACCGCGCCGGCTGGGACGCCCTTGGGCACGACCAGGCACAGCTCGGCCCGCTCTGTCTTGCTGAAGGCCAGCGAGACCAGCGCGGTGGTGTAGTCTCCCCGGTCGCTCTGGCGTTCGACCTTGGCGCCGAGGGGCAGCTTGCGGTCGGGCATTTCGCCCAGGAAGCGGCGGATGCGGCCCTTGATGTCCTGGCGTACGGCCTGCCACTGCCCTGGCCCGGTGACGCTGCGCCGGCGGAAATCGCGAGTGATGGCGGTGGGCGACCAAGGCCGGCCCGGGCGGCGCTTGTCCAGGTCGGCGGGGATAATGGTGATGGGATTGAACTCCGGGCCGGGGGCCCAACCGACCAACTCACCCCGGCGGTCCCGGAGCTCCCGTGCTCCGGGGGGTTTGTCGCTGGCCTCGGCCTGAAGCGCCCATAGGCCCAACGTCAGCGATAGGCCCGCAAGTACGATGGTCCTGGACATTGGGCCTTCCGGCTCGACTCGACAGGGCTAAACCCCGTTCGGGCTCGAGGTTTCGCCTGGCTCCGAGGGCGGCGCGACCGGGGGTGTCGGCATCCTGACGGGAGCGGCTATTCGATTCTAACCAGGCCGCGGCGGAGCGCGTACTTTACCAGCGTGGTCTGGTTATGGATGCCGAGCTTCCGCATCAGGTGAGCGCGGTGGGTATCGACGGTCTTGACGGACAGCCCCAGCAGTTCCGCGATGGCGCGGTTGGTCATTCCCTCGGCGATGAGCTGCAACACCTCCCGCTCCCGTGGTGTGAGCGTATCGTAGGGGTCGCTCTTCGCCCCCGCTGCCAGCCGGGCCAGCACGTTCCGCGATATACCCGAGCCAAGGTACAGGTCGCCTCGGGCGACGGCTCGAACGGCCTCGGCGAGTTCCTTGGCGGCGGCCTCCTTCATGATGTACCCAGCCGCCCCGCTGCCCAATGCCCTGACGACGAACTCCTCGTCGGCGTGCATGGTCAGGATCAGCACGGCGGTGCCCTTGGCCTTGCGGGCCAATTGCTGGCAGACGTCGATGCCGTTGAGGCCCGGCATGCTCAGGTCGAGCACCACCACGTCCGGCTTGACCCGTACGACCTCATCCACGACGTACAGCCCGTTGCCACACTGGCCCACCACGCGCAGGTCCGGCTCGCGCTCGATGAGCGCGGCGATTCCCTCGCGCACCAGGGTGTGGTCGTCCGCCAAGATCAGCGTGATTGGTTTCGCCCCTTCCGCGGGCCCTGATGTGCTCTTAGGCATGTTCACGTCCTTCCAAACACGCCAGGCGAGCCGGGGCATCGACGAAGGCGGACCTCGCCCTGGGCAGCAAATGACTGTCGGCAGCGGCGCGCCCCGAACCACGTCATACCCCGCTAGGGGATACGATGGACGGATATATATACTGGGCTTCGAGACAAATCCAGAAAATTATTCGCCCACTTCCTCGCTGGCCAGCACCTCCGCCAAGGTCATCCCCTCCAGGGCCCCATGCTGCTGCCGACGCGCGCGCTCCAGGGCGGCCGCCACGCTGGGATGGTACGTCCCGCCGTCCTGGGCCCGTTGGTGGTCGGACAGTTCCAGCAACTCGCCCAGGCCGATGGTCTCGGCGGGCCGGCCAAGCACATAGGCCTCGGCCTGGTTGTCCTCGGCCCGCAGGATGATGCCCGCTGCGCGCAGCTTCTCCAGCAGTCGGCGGACCGACGGGGTGGGCAGGTTCAGGGCTGTGGCGACTTCTTCCAGGCGGGCAGCGCCGGCCCCGCGCGCGTAGGCCCGGGCGACCACCAGGGCCGCCGCTGCCAGGTCCCACGGGCCCAGGAGGAGGGATTCCGCCCGCTCCGCCGACGCCATGCGCTCCAGGTTGGCCGCCGTCGCCGCCAGCTCCGCGCCGAACAGGAATATCAGCCAGGAGACGTTCAGCCACAGCAGGAACAGCGGCAGCAGGCCCAGGGCGCCATACAGGCTGCCGCGCACCACCACGTGACTGACGTACAGGCCCAGGGCCCACTTGGCCAGCAGCCACAGCGGCACGGCCACCAGGGCACCGGCCGCCGCCGCCCTGTAGCGCACCGGGGTGTTGGGCATGAGCTTGTACAGGGCGGCCAGGAGTATGATTCCCACCACCGCCGGGCCCAGCCTGTTGGCCGCCGCCAGCATCCAGGACAGCCCTGGCGTGCCCTGGAAGGCCGAGGCCGCCTGGCCGCTCAGATAGGCCGTCGCTGCCAGCAGCACCGGCCCCAGCGTCAGGGCCGACCAGTACAGCAGCACCCGGCGCGCCAAGGAGCGCCCGCGCGGGGCCCCGAAGATACGGTTCAGCGAGCCCTCCATCGTCTCCAGCAGGGCCAGGGCCGACCATATGAGCAGCACCACGCCCACCGGCCCCACCGTGCCGAAGGTCAACTTCTCCTGGGCCCGGGCGACCTGCTCGGCGATGATGTCCGCCACGGTGATTGCTGCGGGCTGGCTCGCCGGGACGGTGGTCGGGGCGGTGGCTGTTTCGCTCCCGCCGACGTGGACGAGCTGGTCGAAGGCCCCGCCGGACAACAGTCGGCGCAGCCCGGCCTCGCCGTACTTCCGCAGCCCCAGCGACTTGGTCACCAACAGCCCCAGCAGCAGCACCGGAATCAGGGCGAAGATGGTCCGGAAGCTCAAGGCCGAGCTCATCGCCCGGGCGTTGTGCTCGTGCAGCCGGCGGGCACAGAACCGCCACAACTGGATCTGGTACCGGCAGAACCTGGCCCATCGCCCGAGTTCCGTCCGCGGCGCGGTCAGCAGGGCGCGGATTCGCCTGTGGAGTGCCTCGATCCTTTTCATGTTCGCAAGTTCCGCCGGGCGCGGTCTCGGCCAGAGAGGCTATCGCTCCCTCTGGCGCCCTGCGCCCCGCAGTAGCTCCAATAGGTCGTCGATGAGTTGCTCGGCGGGCCTGGTCGTCGGCGCCGGTGCGGTCGCGGGCCGGCTGGCTGGGCCGGGACGCCTGGGCCGGCCCTGGAACCGCCTGCGCAGTTGGTCGGCCACGATGGCCGCCGCGGCCTTGCGGACCAGCGGCCTGACGTCCACGGCGCGCAGTTCCAGTCTGGGTCGCTGCCGGGTGCCGCGGATGGGTATGCCCACGTGCTCCCCCTCGAGATAGCGGGCGTACGTGGCGACCGGGCCGTGGACCTTCATCCGTTTCAGCAGTGCCGACCGCACCGGCACCCACACCGTCAAGTCGAGCGTCTCGTCGAAGCCGACCGAGCCGGAGAATTGCAGGTCGAACTCCTCGCCGAAGTGAATGGTGAAGTCCCGGTCTTTGTACCAGATTCGCCCCTTGGCGATGAAGAACTTGGCCCCCGTGACCCGCATGGGTTGTCGGCGCGCCGGATCGATGCCGCCCAGTTCCAGCAGCCGCCTCAACAGCGCCCCGCCCAGTCCCCTGGGCTGGAGGGTGACCGTGGAGAGGGTCAGCTCCCCCGCCCCGGTGCCGCGGTGCTTGATGGCCTTGCTCAGGGGCAGGGCGAACCGGTCGATCCAGACTCCGGCGGCGGGTATCAGCTGCCGGGCCGGCCTGTACAGCACCAGTGAGGCCCGCCCGTCAAGCCTGGCGACGTTGACCTTGGCAAAGAGGGGATTGAGCCGGCTGAGCAGCAGTTCGCCGACCTCCACGCTCAGTGGCACCTCTTCGAGTGCTTCCAGTCGCTCGATGTGCAGCGTCGGGTCGGCGGCGGTGAAGTCCACCACCCCGCCCAGCCTGACCTTGCCCTCGGCGGGTACTTGGTCGCGGCCCGGTTGGGTTGTCGGCCCCCGCCTGTACGGAGCGGGCTGTCCCGCCTGGCGGGCAGTGATGACCGCCACCGGCAGCGTGAGCTTGCCGTCGGCCAGCGAGGGCGACAGCTCCGCCGGCCCCAGGACGATCCCCAGGAGCCGGGCGCCCCGCCAGGTGACCGTGGCCGAGCCCTTCAGGCCGCGCCAGGGCGGGTTGGCCTTGGCATCGTGCATCCGCCCGGCGAGCTGGAAGTCCCCTGCGCTTCGGCCCTCGAAGTCCACCTTTCCTGCCAGGCCAGGCCGGCGCGAGTGCAGCAGGGCCATGATTTGCCGCCAGTCGGCCTGATAGTGTCCGCGCAGGTAGCACTCCCGCCACGTGCGGAACTGCCTCACCGTCCCGGCCGCAGTGGCGGTAAGCAGGCCCGAGCCGACCTGGACTCTGCGCAGGGCAATCGCCTCGCTCCGGGCGTCGATATCAGCGGCGATGGCAAAGTCCACCCGGCTCTCCCGGAAGGCTTTCCTCCCCGTGCCGTATCTCAGGTCGTTGACGGCCCCGGTGCCCCGGCAGGTGATGGTCCGGCCGGCCGAGCGGGCCTCGCCGCTGAAGGCCAGCCGGCCCGCCACCGGCGGGGGGGCCTTCCACTTGGCGATGGGCCCAGCCACGGCCAGGCAGCCGGCGATGTCGGCGCGGAGCTCGATCCTTCCGGCGGCGTCGAACCTCTCCCCGAACGAGCATCGCACCGCCCGGGCGGTGAGCGCTGCCGGCGTGCTGTCGAGGCTCGCCGATGTGGCCGTCAGGCGCCTCGCCGCCGGCCAGAACCGTAAATCGGTCCATGCCAGGGCGACATCCTTGCCGGAGACCCGCCGGCCATCGATGCGCAGGTTGGTGATGGTGACCTGGCCGGTGGTGACGATGGGCCCGCGCACGTCCGTTCGGGCCAGCCGGGCCTCCGCCCTGGCCGTGCCCTCCCAGCCCTCCAGTCGCTCGGAGACGAGGGCCTGGACCTGCCGGGCCGCGTAGGCCAGCTCCACCCGCTTGAGGTCCAGCACCGCGGAGAAGGCCTTGCCCTTGGGCGCCAGCCAGCCGTTGCCGGTCGCCTGGAAAAGCATCCCGCCCGGTCGGCGCCCGGCATCGGTGGCGGTGATGCGGGCCCCGGCCTGGAAGTGGACCTTCCCGGCGGCGGAACTCAGCTTGCCCTTCAGGGCCAGCAGCCCTTCCGGGCTTGGCGGCCGGTTGGTCTCCAGCAGTGGTGCGAGCGCCAAGGAGCACTTGGCCAGGTCGGCCGACAGCTCCACCGTGGCCTCGGCCGAGGGTGCCTTGCCCCAGCGCAGGCGAACGTCATTGAGGTTGGCGTTGGCCATCGCCGAGGTCAGTCGTAGCGAGCGTGCCGACAGCTCCGACTTGGTCGGGACTAGCCGCACGTCGTCCCAGCGGACCTCTGCCTGTCCGTCCCCCAGGGGCTTGCCGTCCACCGCCAGTTGGCGGCCACTGGCCGCACCGGTGGCGGTGATGGCGCCTCCGCCGGCTGCACGTGACAGTCGCGTCTTGGCGCTCAGGAAACCCGAGATGACCGCGCGCGACCTCAGGCCGGGCAGCGGGACGGACAGGCCAAGGTGAGCCAGGTCGGCCTTTTCCAATTCCACCTCGGCCTTCAGGGCGCGGTTGTGGGCGTGGTGAATGCCCTTGCCGCGGGCGACCAGGACGGCGCGACTGCGGTCCTGGATGAGGGCCGTGGCCTCGAAGTCGGTCTGGCCCGCGCGGGTCCGGCAGGAACCTCTCAGGTAGGCCCTGCCGGCCAGTTTGGGCGGCTTCGGCCCGGCCTCGCCCAGCCAGGGCCGGATCGTCGCCAGACAGCCAGCCAAATCGGCCTCCAAGGTCGCGGTGAGCGAGCGGGCTGCACCGTCGTCGCTCGCCCGGACGCTTGCGGCGATGTCCAGCAGCACCCCCTTTACCCTGACCTTCCCTGCCCCCAGGTGCTTCTCTACATTCAGACGCAGGTCGGACCAGCTCAGGTTGATTTTCCGGTCTGGCAGGGCCCTCCCATGGACGGCCAGGTCGGCCAATACTGCCTCTCCGGTGGAGGTGATTCCGGCCCCGGCCTTGGGGCGCCGCACGGTGGCCCGCAGATTCGTAATAGTGCCGGCCACCCGTCCGCCCAGCCTTGACCTTGCGGCCGGGATCCGCTCGCTGAGGTAGCCGAGATCGACCCGGCGGACGTCCGCGGTGGCCTGGAAGCCCCCGGTGGCCACGTCGTAGTGACCCCGGCCGGCGGCGTCTAGGGCCGGGTCGAAGCGGACTTGGCCCCTGGTCACGGTCACTCGCCGGACCTCCTGCTCGTGGATGTCGAGGTGACCGCCGCCGATCATCATCGCCCGGGGCGCTTGGAAACTCCTGCTGCCGAGCTGAACATCGACGGCGGTACAGTCGGCTCGGAGGTCGAAGTCCACCCGGGCATCGGTGGGTCGGCTCAGGGTCAGGCTGCCGCTGAGTTCCCCGCCCAGCTTCAGGTCGCCCAGGTCGAGTATCTCGCCCACTTGGGCGTGCACCCGGCCGAGGTCGGCGCTGAAGGTCGCGTGCGTGGACCGGGGCGTCCCGGATGCCTCCAGGCGGGCGAAGTCGGCCCGAAGCAAGGCCTGACGGACGATCAGTCCCTTGCCCGGCTTCAGCAGCAGATCGAAGTCGGCCCGGGCGGGCTGGAGGGTTATGGTCCTGCCCGCTCGTCTGGCCGTCAGTCCCGTGACGCCGATGCCACCCCGGGCTGAGGGCCGGGCCCCACCGGTTATCGAGACGTTGTCTATCCGCAGCGCCCCGCCGGTGAGCTGCACGTCCCGGCGCAGTCTCAACAGGGTCGGGGCGGCCTCGGCCAGGGCGGCCAGGTCAACCCGGCCGGACGCGGAAAGGCTGAATTCCGGCAGAGTCAGCGCCTGGCCGGTCATCAGCGCCGAGGCCAACTCCTCCAGCTCGGGCCTTTTCGGACGGGGCGAATATCTCAACCGCCCCCTGGCTCGCAGCAGGCCCGGCCTGCCCGTCAGTGTCACCTCCCCCGACGCGGTCCGCTCACGCACGGTGAGTTTGCCGGTCGCGGCCAGGTCCAGCGGTTTGACGGCGGCTTGGGCCGAGTGCGGGGCCGCGAACTGCCGGAGCCTCGTTTGGAACTCGGCGGTGAGCTGCCCGCCCTCGTACTCTGCCTGGACCTCCAGCTCGGCCTTGCCCCGGACGAACCGCTGGCCCAGCAGCGTCGCCAGCGGTGCCAGGTCGGCAAGCCCGTCGGTCCGGACCTCGGCGGTGCCGGAGGCCGCCTTGAGGTCCACCTGCCCGCCCCGAACCAGGTTGTGGAGCTCGAATTCCCCCATCACCTCCGCCCCGTCGGGCAGTGTGGTGACGAGGTGGCCGGTGATGCGATTGAGCGTGGCCACTTTCACTTGGCCGTTGATGTCGGTGAGCTCCAGCTCGGTGCCGTCGGCCCGGACGAGACGGACGGAGCCCGCCCGGACGACGACCTTGCCCCTGGCTTGGGCCAGCGTCCTGGGGGCGGTTTCGGCTTGGCGTTTCTGGTCTCGGCCTGCCGGGCTCTGGGGCCGTCGGGCGGTGGGCCGGGCCTGCCAGGAGGCCACCTGCTGGGGACGTGGCCCCGGCGGGCTGGTCTTGCGTGGCTGGGCCTTGGCTTGTCCGGCCGGCAGATACAGCGTGGCACACGGCGATTCCAGGCGGAGGTGTTCAAAGTCCTCTCGGTTCCAGATCGCGTGCCAGAGGCCCGGTCGGTACTGGAGCCGTTTGACGGTCAGGACGGTCCTACCTTGCGGGTCGAGCAGCGTGAGCCCCTCTGCCCGGCACGGTGAGAGCCAGGCCAGTGACAGGGCGTTGATTTGGAGCCGGCCGTCCAGGTAGGGACTGATGGTCGCCATCAGTAGCCGGGTCCCGGCCGGCGTGGACAGCAGGTAGGGGGCCAGCCAGGCGAGACCTGTCAGGATGAGCAGCGCCGCCCCGATCCACAACGGCCAGCGCCGGCGCCTGCGGCGGTGCTTGGCTTGCCCACCGGCCGGGGTGTCCCTGGTCGTGCCGGCTCGCCTCGCGTGGCCCTTCTGGCCGCTCATGAGTAGTTCTCCCCTTCCGGCATGGTTGCGTGCCTCAGCCGGTCCACCCCATTGTACTTTGGCGAGCGCGCAGGGGCCAGGCCTGGCCGGCTCGGTGGCGCCGGGCGCGTCGCCGGCTCTCGCTTGGCGTGCGGTGCCTGGGGCGAATACAATCCTGCGGCCATGGAGGAGCCGATTTCGATTGCCATTGAGACCTCCTCGCAGCGGGGCGGTGTGGCACTGGGCGCGGGGGACGGACTGGTCGAGCCGGTGGCGTTCCGCGCGGACCGCCGGCACGCTGTGCAGGTCGTCGCCCGACTGGAGGAGCTGCTGCGCCGTCACGGACTGCGGGCAGCGGACCTGGCGGAGGTGTACGTCTCGATTGGGCCGGGCAGCTTCACCGGCCTGCGTGTGGGGATCACCGTTGCCCGGGTGCTGGCGCAGTTCGTGCCGGCCCTGCGCTGCGTGGCCGTACCCACGGCGCAGGCGGTGGCTGAGAACGCCGCAGGGCTGGATTTCGAGAATCTGGGCGTCGTTATGGACGCGGGTGAGGGGCAGGTGTACGTGGTCCTTTTCAGGCCTACGGCCGATGGGCTCGCCCCGGTCGGGCCGGGGCGGGTGATTCGCCCGCAACGATTCGTCGAGCAGGTCCCCCGTCCAGTCCTGCTCATCGGGGAAGGTCTGGGCTACCATCGCATCGAGGGTGGGGGGATTCTGGTCGGGGAGGAGTCTCTCTGGTTGCCGAGGGCCGAGGGCCTCTGGCGAGTTGGCCGGCGGATGGCTGCCG
>MVCS01000166.1 GCA_002049885.1 Planctomycetales bacterium 4484_123
CCGTTGGTGAGCATAAGCGCCGCCAGGGAGGGCTTGCGGTCGGCGCCGAGCAGCCTGGCCGCAGCCAGGCGGGCGCGGTCGAAGCGGGAGGAGCCCTCCGAGCGCACGGCCATGGAGTAGGAGTTGTCCACGATGACGACGGCGGCACAGCGGCGGTCCGCCCAGAAGCCCCCGCTCGCGCGCAGGATGGGCTCGGCCACCGCCAGCGCCAGCAGCGCCAGCAGCAGGGAGCGGATGACCAGCAGCACCCAGTGCTCCAGGCGCCGGCGGCGTGCGGTCTTGTCCATGCTGGCGCGCAGGAAGCGCAGCGTGGGGAAGTACACCTCCGGCGCCCGCACCGACTGGAGCAGGTGCAGCAGCACGGGGATGGCCGCCGCCGCCAGGCCTATCAGCAGCAGCGGGGTCGCGAATGTCAGCGCCGGGCTCATCTGCGGAGCAGCCGCCTCCTTCTACCGAGGTACTCCAGCAGCATCAGGTCGTAAGGCTGGGCCGTGGGCGCCAGGACGTACTCGATGTTGCGATTGCTGCACTCCCTGCGGTACCGCTCCACGAAAGCGGCCAGTTCCTCGCGGTAGGATTCGCGCACCAGGCGGGGGTCCACCTGGAGCCGTTGCCCGCTTTCCAGGTCCACGAAGTTGGTCATGCGCTTGAAGGGGAACTCCAGCTCGGCCGGGTCGAAGAGGTGAAAGACGATCAACTGGTGCTTCTTGTAGCAGAAGTGCTGAAGCGCCCGCATGACCTCGGCCGGCTCGTCGTACAGGTCGGAGATGATGATGATCAAGCCGCGCTTGGCGATGCGCTCAGCCAGTTCGTGGAAGGTCGGGGCGATGGCGGTGAGTCTGCCCGGGACCAGGGCTTCCAGACCGGTGAAGACGCGGTCCAGGTGGGCGGGGCTGGAGGCGGGGGGCAGGTGCAGGCGGATCTTCT
This sequence comes from Planctomycetales bacterium 4484_123, assembly GCA_002049885.1. Lineage (GTDB taxonomy): Bacteria > Planctomycetota > Phycisphaerae > SM23-33 > SM23-33 > MVCS01. Next base: position 928 of record MVCS01000166.1, read on the forward strand.
CGTCGAAGCCGACCACCCCCACCAGGTCCTGCTGTCGGCACATCAGGTACGCCAGGCAGGCCGTCAGGAAGCAGCCGTACTGGAGCTTCGTCTGGTCGGCGGCGTAGCGGTAGTTCATCGAGCCGGAGATGTCCAGCAGGATGTACGCCCGCAGGTTCGTCTCCTGCTCGTACTGCTTGACGTAGTAGCGGTCGGTGCGTCCCCAGGCGACCCAGTCCAGGTGGCGCAGGTCGTCTCCCGGCGCGTACTCGCGATGCTCGGAGAACTCCACCGAGAAGCCGCGGTGGGGGCTGCGGTGAAGCCCGGAGATGAACCCTTCCACCACCTGCCGCGCCACCAGTGCCAGGTTGGCGAACTTGCCGACGCGGTGCGGCTCGAAATACCGATACGGCACCCTGGCCATGTCCGCTCCGAAGACGACCTTGCCGCCGGTTCCGCGCCCGCAGGGCATGCCCCGTCGCGCCTGGCTGTGGACCCTAGTTGGACCTGCCGGGAAGCGGCGAACCTGGCACCTCAGTGCTCCTGCGGCTCGAAGAACACCAGCGACATTTTCCCATAGTCTCGGCGCTCTCGCACGGACAATTGTCCTAACTCCTCGGGAACGGGGATGTTTCGCGGGCACCGCAGCACCACCCGCCCGTCCCCGGCGAGTTTCCCCGCCAGGGGCGCGAAGATCCGCCCCTCCGCCGCCTCCCAGCGCCACTGCCGGACCATCTCGTAGGGCGGGTCCACGAAGGCCAGGTCGATGGGTTGGGACAGTTCCTCCAGGCGCCGCGGCAGCACCCGCAGGAGGTCGCCTCCCCAGATGCGACAGCGCCGCTCCAGGCCCATCGCCCGGACGTTCCGCCGCAGCCGGGCCAGGGCGGCGCGGTCCCGCTCGGCGAAGCAGCACAGACGCGCCCCCCGGCTGAGGGCCTCCAGCCCGATGCTGCCCGTCCCGCAGAACAGGTCCACCACCACGGCCTCCGGCACGTCCCGGGCCAGGATGCCGAACAGCGAGGCCTTGACGCGGTCCGTGATGGGTCGGGTCTGGCGCCCGTGGGGGCCCAACAGGCGGCGCCCCTTGAACTGGCCCGCGATGATCCGCACCTTTGCGCTCCCGCCGCGGGGGCGCGGCGAACCCAGCGGCGGTCCGCGGCCCCCGTGCGCCGCCCAATATGCCGGCGCGGGGGCGGCATTTCCAGCCGGGGGCGTCGCTCCGCGCCCGATGGCGGCGCCTGCGCAAAAAACAAGCCCCGGCCGAGGGGCGGGAAGCCGGGGCTCGGGGCATTGGTGCTGGTTGGGCTCCGGATGGGGGTTGGACATCCGGAAGCCCTCCCACAGGGGGCCAGCGTGCGGTTGCCTCGGTTGCCATCAGAAGCGTAAAATACGGCCACACCGCGGTCCAACGCGGACCCGGAAAAAAACCGCTTTTGGGCGGGAAAGACATGAAATCCGCAATCACCACGGTCTGCCTGCTGGCGGGCTGGACGGCACTGACCGGCTGCGGGCAGCAGACGCCCGTTTCCGCGATCCCTCGGACGGGCGGCGAGGCCAACTTCGACATCGCCTGGGAAGCGGCGCTGGAGACGCTGCGGGAGTATCGCTTCCGCATCGACCGCGCCGACAGGCGGGCGGGGATCATCACCACCTATCCCATGACCGGGCGATACTGGTTCGAGTTCTGGCGGGCCGACGCCGCCACCGACCGGGACGTGCTGGAGGGCAGCCTCCAGACGATCTACCGCACCGTGACGGTCAGGCTGCGACGGAAGGCTCCGCCCGCGACGGGGCCGACCACGACCAGCCGGCCGGCGGAGTGCTTCGCCGAGGTCACCGTCCACACCGCGCGCTCGGATCGACCCACGCCGCAGATTACCAGCGCCTCGGAGGCCTTCGAGATGTTCCTCGCGCCGCACCGTCCGAGTTCCGAGGCCCGCGGCGGTCCGGTCCCGGGCACCGGGGCGAACGTGGTGCAACTGGGCAAGGACCCCGCCCTGGCCGGGCAGATACAACTCCGTATCAACTCCCGCATCGCCAAGGCGCTGAGCATCTACCCCAGACCCGACACGTCGCCGTGAGCGCGGTTTTGCCCGGGGGCGCGGCCCGCCGCGCGGGGACGCGCCCGGTCGTTCAGATGAGGTTGGTGGGGTCGGCGTCGGCGACGATCTCGGCCTTGACGGCGGCGCCCAGTTCGCCCATGCGACCGGCCAGACGGTTCTGGACGTATCCCGCCCTGGGGCAATAGCAATGCACCTGGAAGCGGAAGTGCCGGCGGATCCTGAAAACGCCCGCCCGCATGGGCCCGACGATCTTGACGTCGGGGCTGTCGCGAAACAGCCCGCGGAGGCGCTGGGACAGGGCGGCGGCACCGGCCTCGGCGCGCTCGACGTTCTCGTGGCGGACGACTGCGCCAGGGCGAAGCGGATGGCCGGATCCGATGGGTGCACCGTCTGCACCACCACCTCGCCGCTCAGGTCGGCCCGACCGGCGCGCCCAGCCACCTGGACGATGAGCTGAAAGGTCCTCTCGGCTGCGCGGAAGTCCGGAATCGCCAGGGCGGTGTCGGCGCTGACCACACCCACCAGCGAAACCCTGGGAAAGTCCAACCCCTTGGCCACCATCTGCGTGCCCAGCAGGATGTCGATATCTCCGGCGGCGAAGCCCTCCAGCACCTCCCGGAACTGCCGGGCCGAGGTCATCGTGTCGCTGTCCATCCGCGCCACCACGGCGTTGGGGAACTTCCGCGACAGCTCCGTCTCGATGCGCTGGATGCCCAGCCCGAACAGCACCAGTTTCTTCCCGCAGGCGGGGCACGCCCGCGGCACCTCGGCCGTGGCCTGACAGTAGTGGCACATGCCCAGCCCGATCGCCTGGTGATACACCATCGGCCGCGTGCACTGCTCGCACTCGTGCTGCCAGCGGCAGGAGGGGCAGAAAACGTAGCTGGCGTAGCCCCGGCGGTTCATCAGCAGGATGATCTGCTCGCCCCGGTCCAGGGCGGCGGCGAGCTTGCCCGAGAGGGTCCTTCCCAGCAGCTCGATCCGACCCGGGGTGATCTCCTTCCGCAGTTCCACCAGGTGCAGCCTCGGCAGCGGCAGCCCGCGGATGCGGTGGGGCAGGCGCAGCAACTCGTAGCGGCCCTGACGGGCGTTCTGGAGCGACTCCAGCGACGGCGTGGCCGAGCCCAGCAGGACCGGCACGTTCTCGATGGCGGCGCGCTTGATGGCGACGTCGCGACCGTGGTAGCGCGGGGTGGTGTCCTGCTTGTAGGACGACTCGTGTTCCTCGTCCACCACGATCAGCCCCAGCCGCGGCGCCGGGGCGAAGACGGCGCTGCGGGGCCCGATGACCACCTGCGCCTGCCCGCGGCGGATCTGGTCGTAGTAGAAAGCCCGCTGGGCGGCGGTAAGCCCCGAGTGCAGCACCGCCACCCGCGGCAGGCGGCGGGCGAGGCGCTGGAGCGTCTGCGTGGCCAGGGCGATCTCCGGCACCAGCAGGATCGCCTGGGCGCCCTCGGCCAGGACCCGACGGATGGCGCGGAGGTACACTTCCGTCTTGCCGCTGCCGGTCACCCCGTGCAGCAGCATGACCGCAAAGCCCCCGCCCAACCGCCGCGTCACCGCCGCCAGCACCTGCTCCTGTTCGGCGTTGAGTTCGAAGGGGTCCGGGACGGTCTGCTCGGAGAGTTCGTCCAACTGCCGCGGGCGTTCCTGGAGGCGGATGAGCCCCCGTCGGACGAGCCGGCGAAGCGTCTCGGCTGAGCATGCGCTGTGGGCGCGGAGCCGCTCCAGCGGGAGCGGCTCGATGCCTTGCTTGCGCGCCTCCAGCAGCTCGTCCAGCGCCCGCCGCTGGCGCGGGCCCAGGCGCCCGGGCCAGTCGGCCGGCTCGGCGGCGAGGTAGGCGACACTCTCGGTGGGGGGGGCGTGGCGCCCCACCGCCGAGGGCACCATCGCCGCCAGCACCATGCCCAGGGGGGCGAGGTAGTAGCGGCTGATCCACTCGGCCAGGGACCACAGCCTCTCGTCCAGCGCCTCCGGCGGGTCCAGCACTTCCGCGACGGTCTTGAGCGGGCGCCGCCCCGGCTGGCGGCGGGTCTGCACCACGAACCCCAGCGTCTTGCGGTCGCCGCGTCCGAAGGGCACGCGCACCCTCATGCCCACGGCGGGGGGCGGCAGGCGCGCCGGCCAGAGGTAGTCGAAATCCCCCCACACGTTCGCCGCCACGGCGATGCCCACGACCTCGCCTCCCGTCGGCGGCTGCGTCTGGCCGAACAAATCGCTCATGCCGACCATGGTATGACCGCCCGCCGACCCTGCCAAGCGCGCCGCCGCGGAGGGCGCCCCGCGGGGGCGGAGGGATTTGCCGCGACTGTTGAGATTTGACCCGCCAGCAGGTAGGCTCTGTCTCGGCACGGATGCGGTCGGGGCGCGGATGCGGCCGGCCGACAGAGGCTATCGTGCACAGCGCGGACCGGGAGATGCCCATGACGCCCGAGGAACTGAAGGTTCCGCAGAGAAAATCCAGGGTCCTGGTGGTGGACGACAACGCCCAGAACCTCGAGCTGCTGGTGGAGTACCTCCAGAGCATGGACGTGGAGACCGCCACCGCCAGGGACGGGTTGGAGGCGCTGGAGGCGGTCGCGCGCGAAAACCCGGACCTGATCCTGCTGGACATCATGATGCCGCGCATGAGCGGCTTCGAGGTCTGCCGCAAACTCAAGAGCAATCCGGAGACGCGCGACATCCCCGTCATCATGGTCACCGCCCTGAACGAACTGGGCGATATCGAGCGGGCGGTGGAGTCGGGCACGGACGATTTCCTCTCCAAGCCCGTCAACCGCCTGGAACTGCTGACGCGGGTGCGTTCGCTGCTGCGCCTGCGACACCTGAAGGACGAGTTGGAGCGGACGCTGGCGTACCTCAGCGAGGTGGAGTCGGCCCGGCCGGCCGACTGACGTCCGCGCCGGAGGGGACGGGAGACACTTGCCATGGGAAAAGCCGGTTGGTTGTGGTTTGCGTTCTTGGCGGCAGTGGGCGGGTGCGGCGGTTCCGGGTGGGGGCCGACGCATGCGCAGGCGCCCCAGCCCGGAGGAGAAGGCCCCGTCACCCGGCCCGCGACCGCCCAGGCGACGGCGCCGCTGGAGATCGTGGAGCGCCGCCTCGCCGCGGACGCCTTGCTCGTGCGTCTCTCCAACGGGCTGACGGTCATCGTCAGCGAGAACCACAACGCCCCGGTCGTGTGCGTCCGCGCCTACGTCCGCGCCGGGGGGCTCTTCGAGGGCGAATACCTCGGTAGCGGCATCAGCCACCTCTGCGAGCACCTCGTGGCCGAGGG
>MVCS01000024.1 GCA_002049885.1 Planctomycetales bacterium 4484_123
GAAGAAAAGATCCGCAAGCCGTTGCGTCGTCGTGGCATCGTCCCGAGGATCGCCAAACGGAACACCGGACACGGTAGCGGCCTCGGCACGGTCCGCTGGGTGGTCGAAGCCGCGTTCTCGTGGCTGTTCAAGCAGCGACGGCTTCGCCTGCGTTATGAGAAGCGTGACGACATTCATCAGGCGTTCCTGATCATCGGATGCCTGCTGATCTGCTGGCACCGGGTTTCAGGGTTTTGTTAGAGTTCCTTAGTCTGGCCCAGGAGACGGCTTGGGAATTCTTTGCGCAGACCGCTCCATCGCCGACTGCAGCGGTGGTGAAGGGACTTGCGGGCGGCCGAGCTGGCGGGTAGCGGAAGGGATTGGCCGCGATGAGATTTCTGATCACTGGCGGGGCGGGGTTCATAGGATCGCACTTGGCGGAGGCCTTGCTGGCCAGGGGTCACGACGTCACCGTGGTGGACGACCTTTCCACCGGCAGCCTGACGAACATCCAGCACCTCATGGGCGGGGAAGGCTTCCAATTCGTGCGTGAGTCGGTGCGTAACTCTTCCACCATGGCGGTGCTGGTGCAGCAGTGTGACGTAATCTTCCACCTGGCCGCCGCGGTGGGTGTCCAGCTCATCGTGGAGCGGCCGGTGCACACTATCGAGACGAACATTCACGGCACGGAGGTCGTGCTGAGATTGGCCAACAAGTTCGGACGGAGGGTCTTCATCGCCAGCACCTCGGAGGTGTACGGCAAGAGCACGAAGGTGCCTTTCGGCGAGAATGACGACTCGCTGCTGGGCTCGACCCGCTACACCCGCTGGAGCTACGCCTGCAGCAAGATGGTCGATGAGTTCCTGGCGCTGGCCTATCACGACCAGTATGGTTTGCAGACCACTGTGGGCCGGCTGTTCAACACCGTGGGGCCGCGGCAGACTGGGACGTACGGCATGGTGGTGCCGCGATTCATCCGGGCGGCCCTGCGCGGCGAGCCGTTGACGGTCTATGGTACGGGCGAGCAATCGCGGTGTTTCTGTCACGTGGCCGACGTGGTGCGCGCAGTAATCGGACTTATCGAGTGTCCGGCGGCCGTTGGCGAGGTTGTCAACATCGGCTCGGACGAGTCGGTCACCATCAACGAGCTGGCAGAGAAGATTGTCGCCCTGACCGGCTCGGCCAGCGAAATCAGGCACATCAGCTACGAAGAGGCCTACGGCCGGCCGTTCGACGACATGCTCATCCGCAAGCCCGACCTGACCAAGATCGGCCGGCTGATAGGCTTCAAGCCCCGGTACAGCCTTCAGGAGACCCTCGGGGAAATCATCGAGTACGAGAGACGGTTGTTGGGCTGAGTGGGGATTGCGGGGCCGGGGAAGGTCGTCAGCGGCTGCGAATGGCAGTCGCTGGCGGGGGCGGGGATGGCGAACGGTTCCGGCGGAGCAGGTCTTGCGCGGGCAGGGCCGGATCCCTGCCTTGCGGCTGGGTCGCTCGGCGAGTAGGTGCGGCCGTCACCGTGTCCGTCCAGGGCGCATTCGCGACCGGGGAGATTCTCCCGCCAACCTGCGATCCGCACTGGCCAATCCGGCATGCGGCTCAGGCCTTGACGATTTTTCTCCTGCCGCGGCGGACCTTGGCGGTGGCGTTGCGGGTATCGACGACGAGCCGGGCGTGGTCCACGATGAACTGGTAGTCGTAGCAGGAGTGGTCGGTGCTGATGAGCACGGCGTCGTACTTGTTCAATCTGGCGGCGGAAAGGGGCACGGAGTTCATCTTCAGGTCGTGCTCTCGCATCTTGTGGGTCTGCGGGATGTAGGGGTCGTTGTAGTCCACTTTGGCTCCGCGCTGGCGGAGCAATTCGATCAACTCGATGGAGGGGCTTTCGCGGACGTCGTCAACGTCTTTCTTGTAGGCCAGTCCCAACACCAGGATGCGTGAGCCTTTCAGCGCCTTGCCGTGTTCGTTCAGGGCGTCCATGAGCTTGGCCAGGACGTATCGGGGCATGGAGACGTTGACCTCGCCGGCCAGCTCGATGAAGCGGGTCTGCATGTCGTACTGTCGGGCCTTCCACGAGAGGTAGAACGGGTCGATGGGGATGCAGTGTCCGCCCAGCCCCGGGCCGGGGTAGAAGGGCTGGAAGCCGAAGGGCTTGGTGGCAGCGGCGCGGATGACTTCCCAGACGTCGATGCCCATGCGGTCGAAGAGCATCTTCAGTTCGTTGACCAGCGCGATGTTGACGCAACGGTAGGTGTTCTCGAGGATCTTGCACGCCTCGGCGGCGGCGGTGCTTGAGACTGGCACCACGGTATCGATGGCCATCTCGTAGCAGGCAACGGCGGCGGCCAGGGAGTTGCGCTCGCAGCCGCCCACCACCTTGGGGATTGTCCGGGTGTTGTAATCCTTCCGTCCGGGGTCCTCGCGTTCCGGGGAGTAGGCCAGGAAGAAGTCCCGGCCGACCTTGAGGCCGGAGCGGGCCAGGATGGGCAGCACCACCTCCTCGGTGGTTCCGGGGTAGGTGGTGGACTCCAGCACCACCAGTTGGCCCTTGCGCAGCGTGGCCGCGACGGCCTCGGCCGTGCTGCGCACGTAGCTCATGTCCGGCTCGCGGTGACGTGTCAGCGGCGTCGGGACGCAGATGAGGATGCAGTCAGGCTTGGCGAGCTTTCTGAAATCGGTGGTGGCCTCGAACCGGCCGGAGCGCAGCATCTCGCGCACCGCCTTGGAGGGGATGTGCCCGATGTAGCTGCGCCCCGCTGAGAGCATCCTGGCCTTTCGCGGGTCGATATCGAAGCCCATGACCCTGGCGCCGGCCCGGGTGAACTGCTGCACCAGCGGCAGGCCCACATAGCCCAGGCCGATCACCCCCACCACGGCCTTGCCCGACTCGATCTTCTTGAGCAGCTTCCGGATCATGCATCGACTCCTTCGCAGACAGCCCCCGCACCACCGGGGCCACAATACGTTATCGGCTCGAAGAGGGCTGCCGGCCACCGCGGAATCGACCGCTCCTGGCGCCGGACCGTCGGCCGGCCTGGCCGTTGGGCTTGCCGCACACGCCGCCGGGGCCTAAAATGAGTATTGGAGCCGTGACCGGGGGGCGACTGTCGGTTCCATGTCGGCGTCGGTGCGTCGCGGGCGGACTGGGCGAGGAGTGATGCGTTATGAAGCGCCATAGCGGCTTTACCCTGGTGGAACTGCTGATCGTGGTCAGCATCATAGCCTTGCTGATAACGATGGTGCTGCCGGCCCTGGGCCGCGTGCGGTTCCTGACCCGGCGGGCGGTCTGTGCCGCCAACCTGAACGGCGCCGTGAAGGGCTTGAACCTCTACACCGGCGAATACGAGGGCAAGTTCCCCACCTGCGGGTATGGTCCCAGGACGACGCGCTTCGACGTCATCGGGGCGTACAAGGATCGCTGGCTGGAGACCGCCGACAGCAACAGCCGGAACCTCTTCCTGGCGGTCCGGCCGTCGGAGACCGGTCAGCGGGAGGCCTTCATCTCGCCTGACTCGCTGCTGTGTCCTGCCACCGATGCGGTCCCCGCCGATGTTGCCAGCCCCGGCGACAACGCCCCCTATTACGATTTCAACGTGGGCACCAAGGAGAACTACAAGAGCAAGCTCAGCTACAGCTACCACCTCCAGTTCTCAAAGCGCAACAATGGGCCGAGGGGATATCCCCTGGTCCAGGCTTCCCATTCGGACATGGCCGTCCTGGCTGACAAGAATCCCAACGTCCTCTATCCTGGCGAGACCGTCAACGGTGGTGTCAAGGCCAGCAAGATCGAAATCGCCGAAAAGCCCAACAGCCCCAACCACGAGCACGAGGGCCAGAACGTGGCCTACAAGGACGGTCGGGTGGAATGGCAGACCGTGCCCACCGCGGGGGTGGAAAACGATAACATCTACACGGTTTGGTCCGGCAGCGGGGACGACCAGGACAAGGTCGGCGGCACGATCGATGCGGCCTCCATGCCCGCCGGCAGGACCGACAGCTTCCTCGTCCCCTAGATAATCCCTCACACCATACCGGGCCTCACCTTGGCGCTTGGCCGCAGGCTCATGCCAGCCGGGGGCGGACCAAACTTGTCATTGTCCCGGTCGCTGCCCGGAGCGGCCCCTTGGCGAACCTGCCGCGATGCTGCCCTCTGCGCCTCTTTCGCCGCCAAGTGTGCCTCGAAATCGGCCGATAACGATTTCGGTATGGGCTGTCTTCGCGCGGAAACCGCCACAGTGGAGCTGCTCTGCGATGGTTGCAGGTCAAGGGCCGGATAGCCTGGCACCGATGGAGTCGGACCCCGGCCGTTGCCGGGCGGGCGGCGGGCGCGGTGGCTTGACGGCCCGGGGCCTGGGCTGGGTCGTGCTGACCGCGCTGGCGGTACTGGGCGTGGTCGGGGGGGGCGGACTGACCTGGCCGGCGAGGTCCGCCTGGGTGGCCCTTATCTTGGGGGCCTTGGGGCTGTGGGCGGGTTGGCTGTACTGGCGGACGGCAATGGCCGACCGCGACGTGCCCGGGCACCTGCTGCACCCTTTCCTGGGCGCGGTGCTCCTGATTCTGCTGGGGCACCTGCTGGCTGGCGCGGGGACGGACCCCCAGGCAGGAAGGCTTCAGTTGCTCAACGGGGACACCAGCCTGCTCACCCGGCTGTTGATCCTGGCACTGCTGGTGCTGATGGCCCAGGACGTCTTCTCCCGGGTGGGCGAGCTGCGCTGGGGGCTGACGGCCTGTGGGGTGGTGCTGGCCGTGGGAAACCTGCTTAGGTTGCTGGCAGCGGGGAAGGTGCCCGGCGCGGCGGCCATCACTCTCAGCGGCCTGACGGGGGTGGGCATGCTGCTGAGTCCGCTCCTGCTGCCGATGGGCCGTCCTGGAGGACTGGTGGCTTCGGTCACGGCGCGCCGCCTCAGGTCGGTGGCGACAGTGGCGCGGGTGTCGGCGGCGACGGTGCTGGCCTCGCTGCTGCTGACGGCCCAGCCGGAGGGTGGCGCGGCCTTCATGATTGCCTTCGCCGCAGTCGGCGGGGCGCTGTTGCTCTCGGCCGTCTTTCTCCGGGCCCACCGGGGCCGACTGGCGGCATTGGGTGTGGTGCTGATGGCGGTGGCTGTCGTCGGGGCGGTCCGCATGGGCGCGACGTTGCCGGGCTGGCTGGCCAGGCTGGAGCCGCTTGGCATGGGCGGACGACTGGCCCGGCCCGAGGCCAGCGGGGCGCAAGTGCTGGGTTTCTCCGCCGGCTGGTTGGGCCTGGGGTTGGTGGTGGCGGGCCTGGTCGTCTCCTTGGTGTGGAGCCTGCGTGCCTCGGTCGCCGCGGCCAAGGCCGATCAAGCCCGCTCGGCCCTGTGGGCGGCGGTGGTCGCCGTCAGCGGCTGCGCACTGCTGGGCCCCGGCGGCCTGAGTGTCCCGTCGGTGACGGTGACGGCCGGCCTGACATGGGGCCTGGTGCCACGAATGATGCTCCATCGCGTGCGGAGGTTCCACGGGCTGCCGGTGATGGTGGCCTTCGGCGCTGCCCTGGCGGTGCTGGCCTTGGAGCAGCGGACCACCGGGACCACCTGGGACGTGCTGGCTCGCCGCTACGGCGACGGGGCGATGCACCTGTTCGCCACCTTCATGCTGGCCGGGGTGTTGTTCTGGCAGGTGCGTGCCGGGCGCTGGTGGCAGGCGCTGGCCTGTGCCTTGGCGGCGGGCTTGGTGGCATCGGCCGGCGAGTTGGCACAGGGCCTGCTTTCGACACGGGCGGCGGAATGGTCGGACGTTGCCTGGGATTTCCTGGGGGCGGCCGGTGCCCTGGGCGTCTTCCTGCTGCTAAGCGGGGTGATGTGGGTCGAGCGACGTGTGGCCTCCACGCCGCGGGTTTCCGCCGGCAAGTATGATCCACTGCACAGCCTGGCCGCGCAACCGTTCGAGCCGGTCGGAGCCAGTCCTCCCCCGCCCGAAAGGGCCCACGCTCCGAGCCCCTCCGTTGGACAATGAGCCCTGTGATTTGTGGGCCTTCCTTGTCGCAACCGGCGGCAATCCGGGGTCTCCTGCCTAGTCTCGTCGGCGCCGCTGGCGCAGCAGTAGCCGGATGGGCACCTCCGGGAACGGCAGCCGGTCTCGGAGCTGGTTGAGCAGGTATCGCTGGTAGGCCGCGTCGAAGACGGATACGTCATTGACAAACAGCACCACCGTGGGCGGGGCCACCGCGATCTGGGTGGCGAAGTAGATCCGCCCGGGGCGGGTGGTCCGGCCTCGTTTGGGGCAGTGGTGTGCCACGATCTCGGCGACGGCGGCGTTGAGCTGTCCCGTGCCCACTCGCCTCCGGGCCTGGGTGAACAGCTCGCCGGCCAGCCCGACCGCCTCCGCCAGGCCCGTACCCTCCGTGGCGCAGGTCAGCACGATGGGCGCGTAGGCCAACTCAGGCAGGGTCCGGGTGATATAAGGGGCGTAGTCCTCACGATTGGCCCGGCCTTCGGCCAGGTCCCACTTGTTGACGGCGATCACGGTGGGTTTGAACAGTTCGCTGAGGTAGCGCGCCAGGCGCTTTTCCACACGTCCCACCGGCACAGTGGCGTCCAGCATGAGCAGCACCACGTCCGCCCGGCGGATGCTGCGCAGGGCGCGGTGCTGGCTGTAGAACTCGATGCCGTCGGCCAGCTTGCTGCGCCGACGGAGTCCGGCGGTGTCGATGACGGTGAGGACCTGGCCGTCCATCTCCACTCGCACGTCCACGCTGTCGCGGGTGGTGCCCGGCACTTCGGAGACGATCACGCGCTCGGCACCGGCCAGGGCGTTGATGAAGGTGCTCTTGCCCACGTTGCGCTTGCCCACGATGGCGAGCTTCATGGTGGGCTCTTCGACTTCCTGTGCCGGCGGACCCAGGCGGGCCTCCACGGCCTCCAGCAGCTCCGAGAGCCCCAGCCGGTGGATGGCCGAGGTGCAGACCGGCTCGCCCACGCCCAGGCCGTACAGCTCGCCCACTTCCACCGCGGCGTTGGGCGCATCGACCTTGTTGGCTACCAGGATGACGGGCTTGGCCTGTCGGCGAAGCCTTTCCGCCACCGCGCGATCCAGCGGCTGGACGCCTTGTCGGGCATCGACCACGAAGAGAACCAGGTCTGCCGAGGCCATGGCCTGCTCGATCTGCTCGTTGACGTGTTCGGAGAGGTCGTCACGGTCCTCGATGCCGAACCCGCCCGTGTCCAGCAGCTCCACGTAGCCTTCGCCCACGGGCACCACCGCGCTGAGGCGGTCACGCGTGACCCCGGGGACGGAATCCACAATGGCAATCCGACGCCGCGCCAGGGCATTCAGCAGGCTGCTCTTGCCGACATTGGGCCGACCCACGATGGCGACTACTGGCAGTGGCATATCGGTTTTTTACACCGCCGGCCGGCTGGACGAAAGCACCCTCGGCGACCGCGACCGACGATGGAGGTCTCTCCGGGACCGACTCGCCCTGCGTGGACCGCACCAGTGGCCAATCTCCCCCGGCCGGGGCCATATTTGCGCGAACCACACCGCCCCGTGCGTCGATAATAATATAGCGATCACCCAAGGGGTCGTGGACTGACGGACCCCCACAGCGGGTGTGGGTTTTCCTCCTTTCCCCACGCCCGCTGCTTTTTTTGCGCCGGGCCAGCGGGCACAGGTGGCCTACATCCCGGCCACGCCCAGCGCCGCCAGCATGGCCGAGGCGACGGTGAAGTAGACCGACAATGCCCAGTATCCACCGCTGCCAAGGTTCACCCGAAAGCGGTCAAGAAGGCAAGGCCGACGGAAAAGTAGATGACCGCAGTCAGGACATCCATGACGGATGTGATCAGCGGCCCCGAGATCACGGCCGGGTCCAAGCTGAAGGCCTTGAGGACGAAGGGCAACAGCGCACCCACGACGTTGGCCACCGTTAGCGCGGCGGTCATAGAAAGCCCCAGGGAAATGGCGATGTACCAGGGCCGCCCTAGGAGGAAGGCCAAGACCATTGCCAGGGCTGCCAACGCCACTCCCAGAGAGAACCCGATTCGAAGTTCGCGGTAAGCCACCCGGGGCCAGTGGTGCAACTGTACCTCGTGCACTGCGAACCCCCGGACCATGAGGGCGGATGCCTGGCTACCTGTGTTCCCCGCTGAGTCGTTCAACAACGGCAAGAATATCAATAGGATGAAAACACTTTCCCCGATAGAACGCTCAAAGGTCGTAACCGCGCTGGCCACGGCAATGCCTGCTACCGAAAGCATCAGCAGACAGGGAAGTCGCTTTCGAATCATCGTTGAGTACGAGGTGCTGAAATACGGGTGCTCCAAGGCCCCGACGCCACCCATCTTGTGGAAGTCCTCGGTGTTCTCCTCCTCCTGCACGTCCATCACGTCGTCGTGGGTGACGATGCCCACCAGCACGCCGTCCTCGTCCACCACGGGCAGCGCCACCTCGTCGTACTTCATGAAGATCTCGACGGCCACCTCCCGGTCTTCGTTGGCCTCCAGGTACACCGGGTGCCGGTCGATGATGTCCCCCACCACCGCGTCCGGGTCGGCCAGCACCAGGTCCTCCAGGCGGATCTCGTCAACCAGCCGGCCTGCCCCGTCGATGACGAACAGCATGTTCAGCGTTTCCTTCCGGGGGGCCACTTGCCGGATGTGCTCCAGCACCTCCCGGACGGTCAGATGGGCCGGCACGGCCACGTACTCCGGCGTCATCAGCCGGCCTATGCTGTGCTCCGGGTAGCGCAGCAGGTCGATGGCGACCTCGCGCTGGTCCCGGCTGAGTGTGCCCAACAGGCGCTGGGCGACGTCCTCAGGCAGCTCCTCCAGCAGCTCCGTGCGGTCGTCCGGCGGCATGTTGTTGAGGATCCGCGACAGCGACTCGCCCGAGAGAATCTCCGTGAGGTGCTCCTGCTGGTCCAACTCCAACTGGGCGAAGACCTGCGTGGCACGGTCCCGCGGCAGCAGGCGGAAGACCACCCCAAGCTCATCCCCGCGCAGTTGCCCCATCAGGTCGGCCACGTCGTGGACGTCAAGCTCGGCCAGGACGCTCTTGAGCGTGGCGAAGTCCTTCTGGTCGATCAGCTCGTGGATCTCTGGTTCGATGGTCTCGCCGAGCATATCAGCTCCCGCGGTCCTGTCCGCCGACGTGGCACCACCCGCGACGGGGCCATTGTCAGTCCGGCCAAAAGTGGCGTCAACGGCTTTCGGCCGTATCAAGTGGCGCGGAGGGTGGGTCGGAGCATTCCCCAAGCCCCAGGCCAGCAAGGTCGGCCAGCGTGCCGGCTTCCTCCGCCTCGTACAGCCGCCAGATCACACGCAGCCCCTGAAGGCTCCCGCGCCCGTCGGTCAGCGGCCTGGTGCCGGTGCGGACGCACTCCAGGAAATGCGCCAGCTCGGCGGTGGTGGCCTTCGTGGCGCGGTCCTCGGCCAGCAGCTCCTCCCCGGTAGCGGTGTGGGCCAGCAGCTTGCCCGCCGAGAACCTCAGTTCGACGAGTCCCTCGGTGCAGTGGGCGTGAAAGCTGTATCGCAACCGGCCGGGCGGCAGCGATGAGCTCCAGGCACTAGGCATCGGTTACCGCCAGCGGCTTTTCCATGAGCACGTGCTTGCCGGCTGCCAGGCATTCCACGCCCACCGCATGGTGAAGGTGATGGAGCAGGGCAACCAGCACGGCGTCCACGTGGTCGAGCAGTTGGCGGTAGTCGCCGACGGCCAGCTCGGCCCCGGCGGCTTGGGCGGCGTCGCGGGCGCGCTGCTCCACCACGTCGGCCGCGGCCACGAGCCGGGCCTGGCCGGCCAGCTCCGCCAGGCTGCCCAGGTGCGCCCGGCCCATGTTTCCACAGCCGATCAACCCAAGACGAATCGGTTCCATGACCCTGCGCTTCACCGAACGGCCCCGCGGTCCGCCCGACCGTTGTCGAGGCGGCCCTGACCGTTGTCGATGCGGCATTCCCGATCCACCGCCGCCGCGCCCGGCCATCCGCGCACTGTTATTCGCCGGGCGGTTTTGATAGACGTACTCTCTTTGTCGAGGTCCCTGCCCCAGCGGAGGCCCGTCGGCCGACGGGCCTCGGAGGTCAGTGCGTTCCCAGCAGAGAGGGGCAGCGGTGAACGAGATCGTACTGGACGAAGGTTTCTTCCAGGGGGCGGTGAGTTTCGAGCACGGGGAGTTTCGAGCACGGGGACGGGTGGATCAAGCCTTGGCGGCTGCCATTCGACCTGCTGGAGCTCTTCCCGCCGGAGATGTTGATCGAGCGGGCGGGCAAGCCCGCCGGCGTTCGACTCCGACTGGAAACTTCGGCGAGCCGGCTGGGCCTGGCCATCGTGCCGGCCGAGGTCCCACGACTGTTCGACCTCGTGATCGACAACGACCTGCTCCAGTGCGCCCGGGCCGAGCCCGGTGTCGGGGAGGTCTTTTTCGACAAGCTGCCGGCCGGTCGGAAGGTGGTGGAGGTCTGGCTGCCACAGGACCAGCCGGTGGCCCTGCGTGCCCTGCTGCTGCCTGAGGGGGCCCGGGCGCTGCCGGCGGAGGACCCCCGCCCCAGGTGGGTCACCTATGGCAGTTCCATCACCCACTGCGGAGGCGCCCACAGCCCGGCTCGGACCTGGCCCGCCACCGCTGCCCGGGCGCGCAACCTCCACCTGACCTGCCTGGGCTTTGGCGGCCAGTGCCACATGGACCCGATGGTGGCCCTGACCATCCGGGACCTGCCCGCCGACGTGATCACCCTGAAGCTTGGCATCAACATGCACGGCGGGACCACCTCGCCCAGGACCTTTCGCCCGGGGGCGATCGGCCTGGTCCGCATTATCCGCGAGAAGCATCCCGAGGTGCCCATCGGCCTGATCTCGCCCATCGTCTCCCCGCAGCGCGAGGATACCCCCGGCCCGACCGGCATGACGTTGAAGATGATGCGGGCCGAACTGATGGACGTGGTTGAGCGCCTGCGACACTGCGGCGATTCCAACGTCCACTACTTTGACGGTACCGCGCTGTTCGGGCCGGAGCTGGTTGAGGACTATCTGCCCGACCTGCTGCACCCCAACGGTGACGGCTACGAGATTCTCGGCCGGAATGCCGCCGAGAAGGTACTGCCCAAGCTGGGTTTCTAAGTGGCCAGCAGGGGCCGGGGCGGCCCGCACGCTGCTGGTTGACTTCAGGGCCGGGGCCGGCGAGCACCGCCGGCGGGCCTCGATGTCGCGGC